>NZ_CAZELG010000032.1:0-1570 GCF_964512825.1 Tenacibaculum halocynthiae
TGTTACACTTACTACTGGCGTACTCGGTACTGTTAATTGACTATCGGTATCATTAGTAAAGCTTGAAGAGGCCGTACTTGGACAACTTCCTGCGCTTGTACTAGTAGCTGTAATCGTATAAGAAGTTCCATCGGTTCCTCCGCTTACTACTCCTCCTGCTCCAACGGTTAATCCTGCTGGACTAGAAGTATACGTTACCCCGCTTGCTACATAATTTGTTACCGTTACTACCGCTGCACTTGAACAGCTAGCTGCTGTTACACTTACTACTGGCGTACTCGGTACTGTTAATTGACTATCGGTATCATTAGTAAAGCTTGAAGAGGCCGTACTTGGACAACTTCCTGCGCTGGTACTAGTAGCAGTAATCGTATATGAAGTTCCATCTACTCCTCCGCTTACTACTCCACCTGCTCCAACGGTTAATCCTGCTGGACTAGAAGTATACGTAACCCCGCTTGCTACATAATTTGTTACCGTTACTACCGCTGCACTTGAACAGCTTGCTGCTGTTACACTTACTGCCGGTGTACTTGGTACTGTTAATTGACTATCGGTATCATTTGTAAAGCTTGAAGAGGCCGTACTTGGACAACTTCCTGCGCTAGTACTAGTAGCAGTAATCGTATAAGAAGTTCCATCTACTCCTCCGCTTACAACTCCTCCTGCTCCTACGGTTAAGCCTGCTGGACTAGAAGTATACGTAACACCACTTGCTACATAATTTGTTACCGTGACTACCGCTGCACTTGAACAGCTTGCTGCTGTTACACTTACTGCTGGCGTACTCGGTACTGTTAATTGACTATCGGTATCATTAGTAAAGCTTGAAGAGGCCGTACTTGGACAACTTCCTGCGCTGGTACTAGTAGCAGTAATCGTATATGAAGTTCCATCTACTCCTCCGCTTACTACTCCACCTGCTCCAACGGTTAATCCTGCTGGACTAGAAGTATACGTAACCCCGCTTGCTACATAATTTGTTACCGTTACTACCGCTGCACTTGAACAGCTTGCTGCTGTTACACTTACTACTGGCGTACTCGGTACTGTTAATTGACTATCGGTATCATTAGTAAAGCTTGAAGAGGCCGTACTTAGACAACTTCCTGCGCTGGTACTAGTAGCAGTAATCGTATATGAAGTTCCATCTACTCCTCCGCTTACAACTCCTCCTGCTCCTACGGTTAAGCCTGCTGGACTAGAGGTATACGTAACACCACTTGCTACATAATTTGTTACCGTTACTACCGCTGCACTTGAACAGCTTGCTGCTGTTACACTTACTACTGGCGTACTCGGTACTGTTAATTGACTATCGGTATCATTAGTAAAGCTTGAAGAGGCCGTACTTGGACAACTTCCTGCGCTGGTACTAGTAGCAGTAATCGTATAAGAAGTTCCATCTACTCCTCCGCTTACAACTCCACCTGCTCCTACGGTTAAGCCTGCTGGACTAGAGGTATACGTAACACCGCTTGCTACATAATTTGTTACCGTTACTACCGCTGCACTTGAACAGCTTGCTGCTGTTACACTTACTGCCGGTGTACTCGGTACTGTTAATTGA
>NZ_CAZELG010000033.1:0-243033 GCF_964512825.1 Tenacibaculum halocynthiae
GCATGTATAATAACCTTAATCCTCTCTTTTGTGCTTTCTGGTTTAGTACTTAAATTTACTACTTTGTAAACTTAAGACTTGTATAATTAATTGCTTACGGATTTGTTCTTTCAGACAAATCTCGCAGACAATTAATTTCAAATGTTTTAATTACTTTTACGCTAAAATAGCGCAACTAACCATACACAAATACGTTGGCATTAATTAGAAAATGAAAATCAGAACGAATAAAATAATGGACGGTTATCTCGAAGACTTAGGATATAATTTTTGGGAAAAGTCTGTTGATTTGACTGATGGTCTAAATAGAATAATAAAATGTAAAATTCTAAACGAAAAGGATTTAACCATTTTGAATTCAGGTAGTCAATTTATTCCTGAAGTTCCAATTGAAAATTCAATTGATAAGTGTGAATACGAAGATTCCGAAAATCACTTTCACATAGATGACTATGTGGCTCATAGAATAAATTATAATGACTTACACTTTTTAGGTCTTGGGCTTGAATTTACAAAGCAATTAACAAAGAGACTTGAAAAAGAATTCTCAAAAAATCACTATAGAATAATACTTTCATTTGGAAAAGTGGAAGACACTGATGTTTATGAATTCGGAAATTGTGTAACTCGCTTTTATTCGATTCGTGAAGATGCTGAAAAAGATTTTAAAATCGATGATTTGAATAGCTTCAAAGAGGAGGGAATTATAGAAATTGAAATAAATAACTAATGCCAACAACACCTAAACTGCATTAAAACGCAGCTTAGCTAAAACGTTGGCAGCAACTTAAACCAAGATTGTGCTAAAATAGAAATTATGAAAAAATTAAAATTCAGTATTATTATAGTTCTACTCACTTTAAATGGTTTTGCACAGAAAAATTGTGAATACCAAATTGATAAAAAAAGAATACTTGAAAACATAAATTTAGATAGTTTCTTGACTGAATTTCAAAATGAACAATTTGTTGTTGACAATGACAAAAAATCAATACCAAAACACGTAAAAAAAGAATTAGATTGTATTGCGTCAGAATTTAGTATTGCAAATCCTAAAGAAGAATATCAAGCTGGTTGCAATGTGGAGAAAGACAAACCGAAAAGACAATTAATATTTCTAGCAAAAAGCAAGGATATTTTAATATTGACTTATGCTACTGGAGGAATTGGAAGTTCAACACATTTTCTTTTTATTAAATACGATTCAGAAAAAATAATTGATTTATGGACTGGAGTCGGAATGGGAATTATTAAACACAAATCTTTAAAAGAAATTAGTAAATACATTTCATCACAGCGAGACAGAGAATGGGGATTGAACACAAATATCGTATCAATATAAAAAGTAGCTGCCAACACCGTGTATAATTCATTGCTAGTACTCGCCTACTTACGAAAATCCTCGCGGATTTTCTATTCGGTTTGTATTTGCTAATTTAGTTGCTGAAACACGCAACGAAATCATACACAAGACCGTTAGCCATAATTTAAGAAATGACCGTACTTACAGCAAATCAAGTAAATGAGCTTTGTGTTTTTATAGAAAACCGAATTGAAAAAAATGGATGCGACCACTCTTTAAAAAACACATTTGAATGGGTTGAAAAAAATGGAATTAATAAAGCTGACTTAATTGATATTTTGGAATCTAATGGTGGATTTTGCGACTGTGAAGTGACATTCAATTTACCAGAAGATTGTGATTTGGAACTTGAACCTGACAATAAAGAATTAGATTCAAAAAATCCTTTCAAAATACCTATGAATTTCCAACAAGTCGAGAACAAGGTTTACACAAAAGCAATATTTTCGAATTCGGAGTATGGAAACAATAATTACACAAAAAATGGAGAATTGCTGATTCCAGCGCCTTTTGGATTTAAACCAAAAAAGCGAGTTAGAAAGAGTATGCACTTTTTTAACGGAACTGAATCTGAATTACCATCTGAAATCGGAATCGTTAAGGAAATTGAACCGACCACTGGAAAGGAGTTTGCTAAAAATATTCGAGATCTAAAATTGGAATCTTTTACAAAATTTTCAGAAAGAGATGCAGAATATTATTTCTCGAGAATAGAAAAAATAGAAATCGGAAAGCCAATGGGAACACATTTTATGGAACGAACAGGAATTGGCGGAACGAAAATTGAATTGAAAATACATAAAGTAATTTTTAGAAAATAAAAACTATGGCTAACAACGTATAAAATTAATGCGTAGTTTAGTGCTTAATCAAAAGTTAGTGCTCTTTTGTTACGTCTGATTTTCCTGCGGAAAATCCTCGCACACAAAACCGCACTAATCTTATACAAAACCGTTAGCAACAAGTACTCGACTTAAAAAACATTCTTTTGAAAATTAAAAAGAAAAAAGAGCATATAAGAAAACAGATTTTATTAAAAATTAAATACTATCGAAATTCCAGAGGAATAACATTTTTTGAAAATTCAAACAAGTCACTTGAAGAAAAATTAAAGTTCGAAAGTAATGAATTAGAAGTTGTTTTAATAAAGCTTAATAGACAAAAAAGAATATTGTTAACTACCAAAAACATTTACTATTTCAATAAAAAAAGTGTTCAAAAGATAGTTGGAAAAAATATCAAACGATTTGATTATATGGAATTTGTTAATGGAGAAAAAATAATAGAAGAAAAGTCAAGAATAAAAATTTTCTGGTTAAGATTTAAAATGAATTTTAGAGTTGGAACTTATAGAATTGTAGAAAGAAATAACTCATTTATTGAATTAAAAATATGGAGGACAAATTTTGCGGACTGTTTGAATGACGGAATAAAGAAATTAAAATTTGTTGTAACAAAATATGAAGAAGTATAAACCAGTTGCTAACAAAATGTATAATTAATTGCTTACGGATTTGCTCCTTCGGACAAATCTCGCAGACAATTAATTTCATCTATTTTAATTACTTTTACGTTAAAATTACGCAACTAACCATACACAAATACGTTGTACGCAATTTGAGAAAACTAACAATCATATCGTTTTTGATTATACTCTTTAGCTGTAAACAAAAAGAGGAAAAAGTAATATCGGAATTTACCGAGCAAGACGCATATGAAATAATAAATGCTCATCTTATTGGGCAACTGAAAAAGAATGATGCAGACTCGATAATATATTGGAATAACCGACAATTGAAAAGTCCAGAATTTGAACATACATTTATAGAATCTGATAGAATTTTAAACTTTACTGAAATTCCGGCACCTTATCCAATTTTCACTTCTGAATATTGGGAAACAGATAAGATAAAAGGTATAACTGTAATGAATTGGAAAGAATACGATTCCTTCTTTGAAAAAAATGATTCTATTGATTTAGAAGCGTTATGGGATTCAAAATTTAATGGAGAATTTATTCACAATGTTTCCTTTCCAATTTACAACACTGAAACTAAAATTGCTGTTATCAGAGATTACGATTATCGACCATTTCTAATTTGTGGAACTGGATTGGATAACTTGTATTACTATAAGAAAACAAAAAAAGGATGGACAATTCTGAAATAAAAAACTGCGTACAACAATGTATAACCGCAATTACGACGGATTCAACTGCGTCCGAATCCACTCGGAATTGCAAACGTCAGTGCTTAACCGAAAAGTAGTAATTTAAAACCCGTAACTGACGGTTATACGAGACCGTTGTACATAATGTAAAAAAACGGTTCAGAAAACTGAAAAACAACAGAATTGAAAAATAGAATTTCTATAACTGAATATCTGAAAAATGATAAAACACAACGTTTAATTTATGGCGGAATTTTACTCTTATGGATATTTGTTGGACTGAATTTCGTAAAATATAAATATGACTTTAGTCCATTTTATTTTGATATTTTTTACGCGATGGTCATTCCTACGATTATTCTGATAGCACCAATTATTATGAATAGAAAAATATTTTGGTTATTAGCTTTCGGATTTACACTATTACACGGAATTTGGACAACATATAAAATTACATTTGACTTTTCTGTGAATTTCCACAGAGATTATATTCCTAATCAAACGTGGAATTTAAAAGATATCGGAATTTCCGTCTTGCTAATTATAGTCTCATTTTTAGCAACTTGGATTATTTGGAAAATGAAACCTATGAACAAAAACACTATGCACAACACCGTGCATAATTAATTGCTTAACAAGTTTTTCCTTCGGAAAAACCTCGTGAACATCAAAGGCTTGTAATTATTAACTATTTATTCGCTAAATTCACGCAAACAAATCATGCACAAACACGTTGTGCGTCATTAAAGCAAATCCCATAAAAAGAAAATGAGTCGAAAAAAATGGACATCTGAAAAAATATTCAATCGTCTACTGAATAACAAAACTCAAAAAACATATTGGGAAAATATTTCTGAATTAAGAAGAAGACCAAATCAATATGTTTTTGAAAAGGCTTATGAATTTGCTAAGTCAGATAATGATAAACAAAAAATTATTGGACTTTATATACTTCAACAATTAGGTTTCGACCCAAGATATAACAAAAAACAGACTGTTGAATTACATTTTGAACTTCTTGAAAAAACTCAGTCAAAGAATGTTCTTAAATCTATTTTTCACGGAATTGGTCATAATAATGACGAATTAAGTGATAAACATATTTTAAAATTAATAGATTTTAAAAATGTAAAAGATATTGATATTAAACACGCTTTGATTTCCGCACTTTCGGGTATAGAAAACTCAAAAGCTATCAATGTTCTAATTAGTTTTACAAAAGACAAAGCTTCTTCCATCAGAAACTGGGCTACTTTTGGAATAGGAAACCTAATAGAAACTGACAATATAGACATTAGAAATGCCTTATGGAATAGAGTTAATGATGATGACTTTGAAACTAAATCTGAAGCGATTGTTGGATTAGCCAATAGAAAAGATAAGAGAATTAAGAATATCATTATTTCCGAATTAGAAAATGGAGATTATGGAACTTTATTATTTGAGGCTATTTTGACTATTAAAGACAAAGATTTTTTGCCATTATTGAATAGGAATTTAGAAATCGCTAAAAATGATAAGGACGATATTAAAAACGGTTGGGTTTTGGCTTTAGAGGGAACAATAGAAGAATTGGAAAAATAACGAACGCACAACAATGGCTATAGTTAATACGGGTTTTGGTGCTTAACCCAAATTTTAGTGTATTTTTATAAAGTCCGCCAAATCTTTTGATTTGACTTTACAACAAAAAAGATAAAACAAAATAAAAAGTTTTGGCTAAGTGCTTAATCGGAAATTTAGTAATTTTAATTCCCGTACTAACCATAGCCGAAACCGTTGCCACCAATTATGAAAAACATACTGCTCACAATAATATTCGGACTTTTATTTTGTATTCCGACTTTAAGAAGAACTGTGGTAAAAACAACTAATTTTTAACCAAAGTACTTCTATAAGTTTAATAAAATGTTTGTTTATAAAAACTAACTCTGAAAAAACATTAATCAATCAAGATTCTGTTGGTTTTATTAACTTTTCAGAAATGATTTGGCTTAAATGACTTCTACAAATCTGTGCTTTTTAACTTAATCGAAATTTATCAACTTATTTATTTAGTAATTGAATTTAATTAAAGCTTAATTTTTAGTTAGTGATTTTTTTATTTGATTTATTCTAATCTAATTTTTATTATTTTTAAAAACTTAACAAGCACTATTACAGCATATTGCTAATTTTATTTTTTAGTTGTAGATTTGATATTAACATCCAAATGAAAAATGAAGAAAAAGTTACTTTTTATCACATTATTAACATCAAGTATATTCTATTCTCAAACTCAAATAGGTAAAGATATTAATGGTGAAGCTGCAAAAGATGAATTTGGAATGAGTGTAAGTTTATCATCTGATGGAAACATCATTGCTATTGGAGGTCCTAATAATAACACAAATGGTACTAATTCAGGTCATGTTCGTATATATAGGAACAATAAAGGAATTTGGGAACAAATAGGATCTGATATTGATGGAGAAACATCATTTGAAAGCTTTGGTAAAAGTGTAAGCTTATCATCAAATGGAAATACTATTGCTATTGGAATTCCTTATAAGGATACAAATGGAGATAATTCTGGTCATGCTCGCGTTTATCAAAATAAAAATGGTGTTTGGACTCAAATAGGTCAAGGCTTTAATGGAGTTGAAGCTGGAGATCTCTTAGGAACAAGCATTAGTTTATCTTCTGATGGAAACATAGTTGCTATTGGAGCTCCAAATAATGATACAAATGGCACTAATTCTGGTCTAGTTCGTGTTTATCAAAATAAAAATGGTGTTTGGGTTCAAATAGGTACTGATATCCATGGAATCAAATCAGAAGATGAGTTTGGGGTAAATTTAAATTTATCTTCTAGTGGAAATATTCTAGCTATTGCTAATAACAATAGGGATAATACCAATTCAAGTAATGTTCGTATTTTTCAAAATAACAATAATACTTGGACTCAAATAGGTTCTGATATTAACACAGAGTTAGCAGGAAACTTTACAAATTCTCGCAAAAGCTTGTCTTCTTTAAGTTTGTCGGAAAATGGAAATATTATAGCAATTGGAAGTATTCATCATAACTCAGGTTTTACTCACTTAGATTATGTATCCATATACCAAAATAATAGTGGTATTTGGGAACAAATAGGTACTGATATTAAAGGTGAAGCTGAAAGTGATCAATTCGGAAGAAGCGTAAGTTTATCTTCTGACGGAAATATTATAGCAATTGGAGGTCCTATGAATACCTCTTCAAAAACTTTAATTCATTCAGGGCATGCACGTATTTATAAAAACATAAATAATGTATGGACCCAAATGGGTATTGACATTGATGGAAGAGTAACAAATAACTTATTAGGAACTAGTGTTAGTTTATCATCTGATGGAAGTGTGTTAGCCATAGGAGGCCCTGATAATAATGGTTATGATAATCATTTAGGACATGTACGTGTTTTTAATTTATCTGGAGTTTTATCTACAAATGAAATTATTGAATCAACTACAAAACTATATCCTAATCCAGTAACTAATAAGCTTACTATAGAGTTAAAAGAAAAACTACAATTAAAAAAAGTTACTGTTTATAATAGTATGGGAAAATTAATTTTAACAACAACTAATCAAATTATTGATGTAAATAATTTATCCAAAGGGATCTACTTTATTAGCATTGTAACTAACAAAGGAAAAACTAATACTAAAATTATTATTAATTAAGTTATTAAAATTTATAGTTGAGTTAATTCTATATTAAAACAATCTAGCCTATTATAGTTGTTTTTTGACTAGCTACATTTTTTAGTCAAAACCTTACTTATAATATGAGTACAAAATGAATGTATCCTTATAACTTTATTTATACAGATAATCAGTTTTTAAATAAAAGATTTATAAAAAATGGTATAATTACATATTCATTAAAATATCATTTAAAATAAAAACTAATTTCCATACAATTAAACCCAAGTGAAACAATCAAAATTAATACTTCCAATAATCGTAATCTCTCAGTTCTGTTGCACATCTCTATGGTTTGCAGGAAATGCCGTAATGAACGATCTTATCATAAGTTTTAACCTTAACAACAGCGCTCTTGGACATTTAACATCAGCTGTACAATTCGGTTTTATTTTTGGAACGCTAATCTTTGCTGTTTTAACTATTGCTGATCGTTTTTCGCCATCAAAAGTCTTTTTAACCTGTGCGCTTCTTGGTTCAATATTCAATTTTGGAGTTATTTGGAATGGAAATAGTTTAATAAGTATACTTTCTCTTCGTTTTATAACTGGTTTTTTTCTAGCTGGCATCTATCCAGTAGGAATGAAAATAGCTGCAGATTATTATGAAAATAAATTAGATAAATCACTTGGTTTCTTAGTTGGTGCTTTAGTTGTTGGCACAGCATTTCCACACTTAGCTAAAGAAATGACAGAAGAATTTGAATGGAAATATGTACTTATATTAACTTCAGTATTTGCCCTATTAGGTGGTTTGTTAATGGTTACGTTGGTTCCAAATGGTCCATTCCGAAAACCTATAATCCAATTAGATTTTTCAGCTTTTTTTAGTGTATTTAGAAATCATAAATTTCGTTCTGCTGCCTTTGGTTATTTTGGACACATGTGGGAATTATATGCCTTTTGGGCATTTGTACCAATTATTCTAAAAACTTACAATGTTAAACATCTAGAAACAGAATTTAATATTCCCTTATTATCATTCTTAATAATTGCTATAGGAGGATTAGCTTGCGTATTAAGTGGGTACCTTTCTCAAGTATTTGGAACTAAACGAATAGCTTTCATTGCTCTTTTATTGTCTTGTACTTGCTGCCTTATTTCACCTATAATGTTCAATACTGAATCAGAAAGTGTTTTTATTGGTTTTCTTTTTTTCTGGGGATTTTTTGTTATTGCTGATTCTCCTCTTTTTTCTACATTAATTGCAAAAAATACATCTGCAGAGATAAAAGGAACTGCACTTACCATTGTAAATTGTATTGGTTTTTCAATAACAATAATTAGTATCCAACTTCTGAATATTTTGTATACTAAAATAAATCCTTTATATATTTATACAACTTTAGCAATAGGCCCTATAATAGGCTTAATAGTATTAAAAGAAAAAACAGCACCTATTAGAGTCATTTTTATGCAAAAACTTAAATATAAACATTCAAATGAACAATAGAGCTTCTAAAAATTCTAAATGACATACAAAACAGAAATTCTGAAGCTTAGAAAAAAGCATGTGAATACATTGATATAATAGTAAAAAAAGGATTTCTTTCCAAGAGAGTATTTAGGTGATGAATTGTTTTTTCAAATTTTCACTTTACCTGAATCAATTAATAACTTGAAAAAGTAAGAAAAATTTGGCTTTATGGAAGTAATTAAAAAAGAATACCTCCAAAAATTGGACAAATGGAATCACTAGAATATTTTGATATCTACACTTCCTACAATCTAAAATTATTCCCTTACGAATTAACAAAATGTAAAAAATTAAAAGATAGAAAACTAAATACTAAAGTTTTATTTGATAATTTTAAAAACAGAAAAACATTTTTAAGTGAACTAGCAAAACAAATTTTATTGGACTTATATCTTAAAAGTATATATTTTACAGAAAACAAAAATTTGAAAAATATGTAACTAAATTTAAGACTTAAATACGCAGCGAAATCATAAAAAATATGATTCGGTATGATTAATAGAAAAACTGTTGAATACTAATAAACTCGAATTGAACTTTGTTTCTTTAGTTGTATCAATAACCTTGAAAAAGATTTTAATATATCCTTCTATAAATTTTTAATGCTCCCTATTTCAACTAAATCTAAATTCAAATCGAATTCATTCAGTATATAAAATTAAATACATAGATTTACAATGTATTGTTTTTTTATGTATATTTGTTCTATGCATTCAAAAGAACTACTTAAAGGAACACTCTCCGCTATTATACTGAATTTACTTTCAGAAAATGAAAAGATGTATGGTTATCAAATGTTTCAGCAGGTAAAAGAACTATCTGATGGAAAAATTTTACTAAAAGATGGTTCACTATACCCCGCTTTACAAAAAATGACTAAAAATGGTCTTCTATCTTATAAAGAAGAATATATAGGTAAAAGGGTTAGAAAATATTACTTTCTAACAACCAAAGGTAAAATGGAAAAAGTTCGATACCTTGAAGAGTTAAAAGACTTTTTGACTACTCTTAATAAACTTGTTTTTCCTGAAATCAAACTTGCATGAAATTAACTACTGATCAAGAAAATAAAATTAAAACTCTTGTTGAAAATCAAGGATTAAAAATCAAAACATTAAGTGATGATATTATAGATCATTTATGCTGTGTTATTGAAAGTCAACTAGGAAAAGATAAATCATTCGAGGACTTGTTAGATAATGCTCTAATGGATTTAGCACCGAATGGTTTAATTGAAATTCAACATAAAACAATTTTTTTACTTAACTCTAAACGAATAATAATTATGAAAAAATTAATGTATTTAATTGGATTTATTGGTTCAATTACACTAACCGCAGGTGTAACTTTAAAATTACTTCAAATGCCTTTTGGAACAGAACTATTTACAATTGGTTTTTTAACCTTACTTTTAATATTTGTTCCTCTAATAGCCTTTGACAGATACAAAGTTACTTTATCTAAGTCGATTTCTGTAAAATTAAAAATAATATTAGGAGGAATAGCCTCAATTATCACAGGACTTTCAGGTCTATTTAAGTTAATGCATTTACAGGGAGCAGACTTATTATTAATTCTTGGAGCATTCATATTTGGGTTTGGTTTTCTACCTTTCTATTTTTTTACAATGTATAAAAAATCAGTCTCTTAAAATTATATTCTAAATAGTTGGTAACACTTTATTATCAACAGTAAATTAATTATTGGTAACAAACCTTAAGTATCGTTAGCTTCTTTTACTTTATATTTTATTTCTTAATTTAGATATTCCATTTCACTACTTAAAAACTAGTTTTAAGGTAGTTGTATTTATAAATACCAAAATAAAAAATGAAAGTAACATTAATTAGCATACCAGTTAGAGATCAAGAAAAAGCTTTAAATTTTTACACAGAAATATTAGGCTTTATAAAAAAGAAAGATCTTCCTTTAGGAGGTGGAAATAGGTGGCTAACTTTAGTTTCAGCAGAATGGCAAGATGGTCCAGAGATATTATTAGAACCAGCTCCTAATCATTTTAAACCCTCAAAGGTTTTTCAAGATGCTTTAATGGATGCTGGATACCCATATACTCAATTTGATGTTAAAAATGTTGATGCTGAGTATGACCGATTAACAAAACTTAATGTAGAGTTTAGTATGAAACCAACTAAAATGGAAACTGTAAAGGTTGCTATTTTTAATGATACTTGCGGAAATAATATACAATTAGTTGAAAAACTCTAAAAACATTTATCTAGAAGAAAAACACACATCTTCATTAAAAAACAAGCAATTTGAATGATTAAAACAATATTTAAAATTACTAAAATGGATTGTCCATCAGAAGAAAATTTAATTCGGATGAAAATGGATGAATTTTCAAGTATAACTCATTTAGATTTTGATATTACTAATAGAAAATTGACAGTTTTTCATTTTGACCAATTAATTCAAATAGAAAAAGCTATTGTTGAATTAAATCTTGGTGGAAAAAAAATTTCGTCAGAAAAAACAGATCAAACAAATTTTGGAGAAAATAAGAATCAGAAAAAAACACTTTGGTCAGTACTTATAATAAATTTCTCTTTTTTTATTATTGAAATTGTTTCAGGACTTATTTCAAGATCTATGGGATTAATTGCAGATAGCATAGATATGCTTGCAGATAGCTTAGTATATGGAATTAGTTTATTTGCAGTTGGCGGTACAGTAATAAAAAAAAAGAAGATTGCTAAAATTGCAGGCTATTTTCAAATAACTCTTGCAATTATTGGTTTCATAGAAGTGTTAAGGCGTTTCTTTGAAAATGAAAAACTTCCTTCATTTTCAATAATGATTTTTATATCTATATTAGCTCTTATTGCTAACGGTATTTGTCTTTATATTTTACAAAAATCAAAAAGTAAAGAAGAAGCACATATGAAAGCAAGTATGATTTTTACTTCAAATGATATAATCATTAATTTAGGGGTAATATTTGCCGGTATTTTAGTACACCTGTTTAGTTCTAATAAACCTGACTTAATTATAGGTACTATAGTTTTCGTTTTAGTTATTCAAGGTGCTTTTAGAATATTAAAACTAAGTAAATAAAAGGAAGTAGTTATTAATTCTTCCTTTTATTCTTTTTAAACAATTATCTGTAAGCAACAGCTACATTCTCTGCTCTAAAAGATACTACATCTCCCCAAATACAAACTCCTGAAAATACTACTGAATTTGTATTTGCAGCTAAAGTAACGGTTCCATCAGATTTCATTTCTGGTGCAGTTAAAGAAACCTGCTTTATTGTATTCTCTGCATCTAAATTATACGTTTCAGTTTTAACTACTACTCCACTTTTCAAAAGGTTAATTGTTACAGATGCAGTTTTTCCCTGAAAATCTGTAGAAAAGTTTAATTGAGTCATTGCTTCTTTTGCTGTTGTTGAATAAATAGTTGATGTTACAATTCCCATAATAATAAGTTTTAAGGTTAATTTATATATTCATTTATTAGAAATACTAATAGTTTTTCTAACAATACTTCAAATATCTATAGAGATACTTAAGTAAATAAATAAAATAGCACGACGCATTTATTTTTTATAATAAAACACCTATTACGTGGAACCAAATTTTAATAGCCTATAAAAATTAGCCTACTAAAACATATAAAGTATTACTTATTCATAACAATAAATATATCATTAATTTTACAAGTGATTAGCCTATTGTTTAATTTACTAAAGATATATATTGCATAAACAAAAGGTATTACAAGAAATATTAAACTAAATTTAAAATAACAAAAGACTTTACTTATGAATTCTAAAAAATATTTATTGCTACTTTTTACAATAATCGGATTACAATATGTTGTAAATGCCCAAGAAAATAAAGAGCTTTTTACAATATACCTGGTTAGACATTCTGAAAAAGATGTATCTCCTGCCAATCGTAAAAATCCTCCACTTACTAAATGCGGGGAACAAAGAGCAAAAAACCTTAATAAATTCCTTGAAAAAGTAAATTTAGATGTTATATATAGTACCAATTATATTCGTACTAAAAACACTGCAAAACCAACTGCTGACGGTAAAAATATGCCTATCAAAATATATAACCCAAGAGAGCTTACTCAATTTTCAAAAACATTAATTGATAAAAAACAAGATGCATTAGTTGTTGGCCATAGTAATACAACTGGTGTATTAGCAGGATTATTGGTTGGAGAAAAAATTAAGCCTTTTGATGAGAGTATTTATAATAGGATTTACCAAGTAGTTATACATAAAAAAACAGGGCGCTTACATATATTAAATACATCTTTTTCTTGCGATAACTAATAATAATATTCTTAAAATATGAATTCAAATTTGGTTGAATATATTAAACGATATATTAGTATTTCTGACACTGAAATAGAATTATTTCAATCGCATTTAAAAGTTAAAAAAGCTAAAAAAAAAGAGTTTTTACTGAACGAAGGACAGGTTTGTAAGTCTAGATATTTTATAACAAAAGGCTGTTTGCGTTTATTTTATATTGATACTAAAGGTAATGAACAAATTATACATTTTGGAATTGATAATTGGTGGATTACAGATTATGAAAGTTTAATAAACAAGGTTCCATCAAAACTATACATACAAGCAATTGAAGATACCGAAATACTGGAATTAACTATAAATGAATTTAATAAACTTTGTAATGTTTTACCAAAAACTGAACGTTTATTTAGAATAATAATGGAGAAAACATACATAGCAATTCAAAAAAGAATCGAATTTATTTATAGTCTTTCTGGTGAAGAAAATTTCAATAAGTTTGTTACAGAAAACCAAAAATTTACACAAAGAGTACCGCAATATATGATTGCTTCTTATTTAGGAATGTCTCCTGAATTTGTTAGTAAAATAAAAGCTAAAAACAAATAATTTCATTTCTTAATCTTGATTAATATTTTTCATTAAATGCTATTTTACTTTTGTATTAAAATAAATACAAAATGAAAAATATAACCTTATGCTTAGTCTTTCTAACTTTTTTTAGTTGCATCAAACAACAAAAAAATAACAGCATATCAAATAAAACTAACATAATTCAACAACAAGAAAAAATGAAATTAAAACTTATCGATCTAAACCTACCAACCATTGGGATTTTAATATTTGAAGGAGTAATTATTAATGAAGTTATTGCTCCTTTAGATGTCTTTTCAAACTCAAGTATTGAGCAAAAAAAACTTTTCAATGTTATTACAATTGCTCCAGAAAACAAAACATATAAAAGTGCTCATGGTTTGAAAATTAAGCCTGATTATATTCTAAATAATGTACCTCATTTAAAAGTTCTAGTCGTACCAAGCTCTTATACTCCTAAAAAACAAGCTAACAACAAAGAACTTGTTAACTTTATAAAAGAGCAAAATAAATCAACCGACTATATTGCTAGTCATTGCGCTGGAGCCTTTTTAATAGGAGAAACGGGAATTGCTGACAATAAAAAAATTGTAACCTATGTTACTGGAGGGAAAGCATTAAAAACTGAGTATCCAAATTTAAACGTAGCAGATGACAACAAGGTTTCTGTAGTTCAAGATGGAAAGTTTATTTCTTCAAATGGTAGTTTGGTTAGTTATATTGCTTCATTCGATTTATTAGAAGAATTAACAAATAAAGAACATCGAAAATTTGTTGAATCATCAATTTTATTTGATAGAATCAAAAACCATAATTAAAATTTCACTTTATTTTCTACTGAAACTTCAGAGCCTTCTAACAAAAACACTGAGGTAGGCTTTTGATTTCTTAAAAAAAGAAAATCTTTATTATACGTTTCTAAAAAATTTACATCTATTTTATGATTGATTACTGGGTAAAATTCCCACTTTGGGTGTTTTACCTCGTATTCAGTTGTTTTATTATTGTTTTTTGAATATCCCCAATAATGTTCTGCAATAAATTCGATCTCAGATTTTTTTTCTATTTTTTCTAAATTATTTAAAGCTTCAACCTCAATTGAATTCCATTCATTATTTATTTTCCATTTATATGTAATATTCATTTTGTTCTTCTTTAAATTCCATAAATGTTTCATTTCAAGTGTTTGATAATTTTCATTATAAATAGTATTTGCGACAAAAGTTATAGCAGCCTTAGGAACAATTTCTTTTATAAAAACCACTCCTCTTTTTATCTCTCCTTCTTTTTCTTTTTTCACATAAAACCTAAGATTCACCTCTTCGAAATTAACATGAAAAGGAACCTTAACACCTAATAACCTTGTATTTAAAAACATAAAACCAACTACACTTACATAACAATTCCCTTCAAAAAAATCCAGATCTGTACCTAAAGGTAAATAAGGCTTTAATACACTTGGATTTACTTCATAATTTATCATTATTAATTTTCGCCACTCAGCTCTTAAGAAACTCATATTATTAGTTTTTATAATTTAATATCCTCCTCCACTTATTAGTCTCTGCAAATTCTTTTATCGTTTTATTTCTTTCTAAAAGAAAATTAGTCATGTATTTTTTAAGAAATAACATATCAACAAACTTTCCAAGAACACCAAATGGTGAAGTATATTCTAATACATCAACCAATGTAGTTACATTCTCTTTAAAAGAGAAATAATGTTCATGCTTAAAACTTTTAAATGCTCCAGAAACCATTATATCTGCAAAAAAATCAGCCTCTTTACATCCAGTTACTTTAGAAGTGAAATTTTGGTAAACTCCTAAATGTCTTGCTCTCCACGTTACCGTTTCATTTAATTCAATTAAACCAGATGTTCTACCTGCAATTGCTTTTTCATTTGTTTTTTTTGTAGAAATTTTATGCAACTCTATACTCCTTGAAAGATCAAATACTATTTTTTTTGCTGCTTTTATTTTTGTGAATAATAATATCGTAGGCATGTTTTAAATTTTAAATTCGTTAAAAGTATTTGTAGAAAACTTAAATCCTAAACTTAATAACTTCTCTGGGTACACTTTTCTACTTTTTAATAATAATTCAGGTTCTGTACCTATAAGCTTAGCACCTAATTTCAATATCCATTTAGGAGAATTAATACCAAAACAAACCTTTAGCTTACTTCGTAATTTATTTTGAAATTCATTATTTCTAATTGGGTTTGGTACGCATATATTATAAATACCTGCTTCTTGTTTAATTAAAAAACTAATAGCTTTTATATAATCTTTTTCAGTTACCCAACTTATAAATTGATTTCCATTTCCTTGTTTACCACCCAATCCAAACTTTGTCATACTCTTCATTAAAGGAAACGCACCTCCTTTATTTCCTAAAACAATAGAGGTTCTTGTTATTATTTTTTTTGTTTTAGGTAGTGTATAACTATTAAAAACTTGTTCCCATTTTTTACATACATCCATAGAAAAATCTATTCCAATATCTCCTTTACTTTCTGTCATTAATTTATTTTCTGAATGCCTATAAATAGTAGCTGAAGAAGACTGAATAAATACTTTTGGCGGATGTTCTAAATTTTGAATTACTTCACACAATATAGCTGTACTATCTAACCTACTTTGATAAAGTAGTTCTTTATTTTTATGATTATACCTGCAGTTAACTGACTTACCAGTTAAATTGATTAATACATCAGTATTATTAAGTAATTGTGCCCAATATCCTTTAGAAACTCCGTTCCACTGTAAATAGCTAACATTATCACTATTTACTCTTTGTTTTCTACTTAAAATGTAAATTTGATTTTCTTTTTCTTTTTTAAAATATTCAGTAAGCAACTCTCCCAAATATCCAGTTCCTCCAGCTATTACTATTTTCATGACTCTATATATTTATAATAATTAATAAAACAATTAACCTATAAATTATCCATGTATAGCTTAAATAATTAGGTAGTTTTAATAATTTTACTCTTCTTTTATGCTCAAAAAACATGAGAGAAACAATACCCATAAATGAAATAACAACAATTATTTCTGGTATATTTATTACCTCATTTAAAAGAACTAATTGTAGTATTCCTAAACAACCTATTAAAGAAACTGTCATTAAATTTCCTACATAATTTATAATAGTTTTCGAATCGATTTTTAATAAGAATAACATTTGAAATACTATTTGACTTGCGGTAATTATAAGTTCTCTTTGATAATTAGCAATTGGTAAACTAGGTATAAAACTTGAAAAAGTTAATAATACATACGCAATCATCAATATTGAAAAAACGATATACAAAACCCTATATTTAATATTAAAATCAGGAATACACTCTAATGACTCATTTTCTTTTATTTCAGAAGGAATTATTACTTTTCTGTTATAAGAAATAAAAGAATATAGCTTTTTTAGAAAAAAGTAAATAGGTTTGAATTTTCCTACTCTTTCAATAAATGGAAAAGAATTTCCAATTACTTTTAATAAACTATCAATACCATATATTACTTTATGACTTTTAGTATCAACCAGTGCTATTTCATTGGTTGCCCTTTTAATATCTACATATATTTTTTCATCATTCGTAATTTTTTTAAATGGCTTCCTACCATTTCCATCTAACATTCTCGATTTTATAAAACCAGATGTATAAACATTACATAATGGACAATCATCATCATATAATAGTGTGTAGTTTTCTAGTGTTTTCATAGGTTATTTATTTTTTGTTCTTAATGATTCTAAAAAGTATGAAAAGTATAAAGCAATTATCATTGGTAAAATAATATAGAGTATCACTCCTAAATAACCTCCTAAATTAACATCCATATCTATAATCCAAACCATTCCATACAATAGAACGACTAACCAATATATCATTAACTTATTCTTACTTTTTTTAGAAAAGTTTTTAATAAAAAAAAGTAATACAAAAGCTATTAGTAACTGATAAGCTCCTAGAATTACCTGTACAAGTAATCCCAAGTAAATAGTAAGGTACATTACTATAGTAGTTACAATTAATACTCTATTTAGTTTTTTTAAAATATTTATATATTTCATATTTTCAGAAATTTTTGAAAGTTTATTTGTAAATTTTTTTATTTCTTTATCATTTTAGTAAAACTTGATAATAACCAATGTTCATCTGCTTTAATAGCTTTATCTAAAATTCCATTTACAGTATTTGTTACAGATGATAAATCTCCCATTAATTTTTTAAACTGTGTCGCCTCATCTGACTCCTCTTCTATATCATTCTTTAATTCATCTAAAACTTTAAGTACAGGCTCTACCTCTCTTCTTTTACGTTCTTTTGTAACTTGTTTAAATAATTCCCAAATATCTTTATCAGCCACAAAAAATTCTTTCCGCTCTCCTACTACAAATTCTTTACGAACAATCCCCCAATCAATTAATGCACGCACATTCATATTTACATTACCTCTTGAAATTTTAAGCATATCCATAATATCATCAGCTGATAGTGGCTCTGAAGAAACTAACAACAAAGCATGAACTTGTGCCATAGTTTTATTTATGCCCCAACTAGTTGCTAAACTTCCCCAAGTTTGAATGTATTTTATTTTAGCTTCTTGTAATTTCATGCAACAAATATATAACAATTTTTAGAACTTTCAATAATTATTGAAAATAAAATATATCTCTATGGTAAAACAACTTTTTATTACAAGAAACATGTACTCTAAATATTTTTCGTATTATTTTGTAATATTTTTAATTCTCAATTTACTAATTAAGAAAATACAATTTTGAGTAACGATTTTTATATAACATCTATTCTACCGCATGCAGGAATAATTATAAAAATTTGCAGAGCATATACAGACTCTCAAGAAGATTTTGAAGATTATTATCAGGAAGCTTGTTTACAAATATGGAAGAGTAAAAATGCATTTCAAGAAAAATCAAAATGGTCTACTTGGATTTACCGAATAACATTAAATGTTTGTTTAACTTTAGTAAAGAAAAACAAAAAAAAAGAATATGATTTAAAATATCATGTAGATAAATCAGAAGAAAATAAAGCTTTTGAAAATGAAAATTTAAATTTATTATATGATGCAATTAAAAAACTTTCTGAACTTGATAGAGCTATCATCTTATTGCATTTAGAAGAAAACCCTTACAAAGAAATTGCCGAAATTATTGGAACTAGCGCTAACAATATTGCGGTACGAATAAACAGAATTAAAAAACAATTAAAAGATTTATTAGATGGAAAAATCAATTGAAAAAATATGGAATGATGCTTTTATAAATGAGCAATCATTAATAGCGCCTAAAATAAATGACTTATATAATCAAAAGTCAAAAACAGTTATAAATAAAATTAAGAGAACTTATGAAATTGACAACAAAGGTTTAATACCTATGGCAATTGTATTGGCTATAGTTATGTCATTTCTTTCTGAGGCGATTATTGGAATATATTCTTCATTATTAATAGTAGCTTTGTACCTATTTAATAAAAAACTATTAAATCAATTTAATACTATTGATGTAAAATCAGATAATCTAACTTATTTAAAAAATTATAGAAAAATTATTTCTTCTATAACTTCATCTACTAAAAAACTTTTTGTTTTTGCCATTCCAATGGCCGTTTTATCAATATTTTTAATTGCTTTTAGTATTAAAGAGAAAAGTTTTCTTTCAAAATTTATTAGTTCAGATACAACTTTTATTGAGTTCTTTGGTATTGGTTTACTAATCGCTATTTGTGTTTCTATTATAGGTATAATAATTTTTACACTATCTACTAAAATTTTGTATTCAAGTCTTATCTCAAGACTAGATATAATAATTAAAGAAATGGAAGAATTAAAAGAGTAAAATTATATCCAACAAAAAGGTATTAGAAACTAATTGCTTACTAATACCTTTTATATATTTAAACTTGTTTTATAGAACTCTATTTACTTGACAGTTATAACAACCCGGATTGGCATTATGAACTTGTATATAACTAACTAAGGTATTGTTAAAAGTTTTCTTTATTTCTCTTTCCATCTCTCTCCCTTCAAGTATTTTAGCATCTATCATCATTCCGTTCTTATCATAAACCCTTACAGATTGTAATCGCTCAAAAAGTATTTGAGGTACTTCATTAATCTTTAAATTAACTTTTTTTGAATTCTTTCTAATAAAAATAGGACCACTTGCCTTATAGGGTGAATTCACATTGTGGTATTTAAAAGATAATAATAAAACTTCTTCTCCTATTTCTGCATCTTTAAGAGTAACTCTACATGGAAAACCTGGCTTTTCATCAACAACTATTTTAACTATACCTTTTAGAAATAGTTCTTCTTTACTTAAGTTAAATAATTCATTAAAATTATTTTCAATTGCTTCTATTTTAAAATTGTTATTCATACTCTCAATTGTTATTACTCTAAATCGTTTAATTTAATTGATTCATAAGTATTAATTGCTATTTTTCTTTCAGTTCCCCATCTATAATTACCCATATTACCATCACTTTTAATAACCCTATGACAGGGTATTAAATAAGCTATTGGGTTTTTACCAATTGCGGTACCAACAGCTCTAACAGCTTTAGGCTTATTAATCATTGCTGCAATGTTTTGATAAGCGAGTAAGTTAGATGAAGGTATTTGTAATAGTGCTTTCCATACTTGAATTTGAAATGGTGATCCTATTAAATCTAAACTAATTGGTGTATTAGGTATTTCCCATTGTTTAAAATATGATTGTAAAGACAATGCATTATTAAATGTTTTATTTATAAAAATAGCTTCTGAATATTCTTTTTTAAATTTATCTATACTTAAAAGATCAAATGAAAAACTACAAATACCAATTTCTGTTTCAGCTACTGTAGCCATTCCAAAAGGTGTTTCAATCTCTCCATAATATATTTTCAAATCCTTACCTCTTTTTTTAAAATCTCCAGGAGTACACGCTTCAATTTTAACAAATAAATCATGTAATCTACTATTTCCTGATAACCCAACACTATAAGAAGTTTCTAATGTACTCTGCCCTTTTCTTAAAGAACTTTTAGCTTTCTCAATTGTTAAATACTGAAGATAATCTTTAGGACTAATTCCAACCCACTTTTTAAAAACTCGCTGAAAATGGTACTTGCTCAAATTAACATGATTTGCAATTTCTTCTAGCGACGGCTGTTCGCTTCTAAATTTTTTAATAAAATAAATAGCCTTCGTAATTACATCAAAATGGTACTTGTTTTCCATACTACAAAGTTTAGTTTATTCTCTTCTTATTTCAATCCGATTATTGCTTGTTTAAGTATAAATCTTTAATTATTTTAATATGATGTAAATCGTGCCCTAGAATATGATATCCTAAAGCCCTTGCGCTCGCTTGGTTTCCATTTGCTACTCCTATACGTTTCAATGCTTTATCTGACAAACCTTTAAATAATGCTATTGTTGATAATCTTAATGCCTCATATTCTTCTAGAATACTTTCAATTGTTCTTTCTGAAGTATCTGAATTAAAATTATAATCTTCTTGTTCAAAACCAGGAAGGTTAGTTTTATCATTTCTAGCAAAAGAAAGAGCTCTATACCCATATATTCTTTCATCGTCAATTATATGGACCAAAACTTCCTTTACTGACCACTTATTTTCTGCATATTTAAAATCTAGTTTTTCGTTTGATAAATTATTAATTAGCTTTTTTGTTTGATGTAAACTTAATTTTAATTGTTCAATAAGACTTACATCTTTTTTTACTAATTTCATATACATTTCAGCATAAGCTGGGTATTCATTAGGTAATGGAAACTCTATTTTTTTTATCATTTACTTAATTTTTAATAATTATACTTCACTTAATCTTGTTTAATTTTTAATCAAATTAAAATATTATTAACTATATATAATTTGAATAAATTTACACTAAATATAAATGGAATATGAAAGATAAAGAAAGTAGTTATAAAACGATTATTACACAAACGGATAACATATCATTGATAAAGTGTGGAGAAACAAAAGTTATGCGTATATCTCATTTTTTATCAAAAAAAAATAATGAGGTTCTTTATAATTCAATATGTAAAGAAGAAAAAAACTTTAAAAGCTATGAATTTCCAGGATCGGATACTAAAACATCAACATTTTTAGAACTAGGTTCAAAAAGCAATAATAATTTAATTGGTGCCTTAACTCAAAAAGCTTATAATACTCTTAATAAACAAATTATTAAACAACTTCCTTCTATATTTAACACACTTGACATCAATCCTTTTCCTGTTACAAAAATTCCTTTAACCTTTGTTAATTGTTCAGATGGTCATTATGGAGCCCCACACGCTGATTCAACAAATGGACAATACCAAATTTCAATTCTTTATTATTTCAATAGTATTCCTAAAGTATTTAAAGGTGGAGATCTTCAGGTATTCAAAACAGATACTAGCTCTCCAGAAGGATATAATAATCCCCCTCTTTTCACTATTGACTTTGAAAATAATTCACTAATCATATTTGCATCAGAAACTTTCCATGGAATAACTAAAGTTAAATCAGACTCAGATGATTTTTCCGATGGTCGATTTATTGCAGTTGGATTTCTGAGTTCTCCTATTGGAAACAACATTAAATAATTAATTTAATATTATCTTTTTTTCTGCAAAATAGTTAACGCCACTCTAATTTGTTCATAAGGTACTTTTTCCTCTAAAAACTCAAAGTAAGGTTTTAAAGTCATTTCATTTTTTAATACCTTTTTGGCATTTGCAACCAACTTTATTACTTCAGGCGTAGTAAATTCATCTAAACTAACATCCTTTCCTTCTAAATATAACTTAGATAAATGTGAAAATATAGTAGCTGGCTTTAACTTTCGACTTTCCGCTATTTCTTCAATGGTAAAATCTTCCTTGTATAACTTATATGTCTCAAGAGTAGTATCCTTTTTAGTTTTCTTTTTTTCCTTTAAAAAATTTTTAATCTCTTCTATAAATTCACCTCCATATACTTCTAATTTTCGTTGCCCTACTCCACTTATAGTTAAAAACTCTTCATCTGTTCTAGGCCTTTCCCTCTCTATTTCTTTTAAAGTAGCATCATTAAAAACTAAATATGCGGCTATATTTTCTTCTTCTGCTATACGATAACGTAATTTTCTTAACCTTTCAAACAAAGTGTCTTTTATTGCTCTTTTTCTTGTTTTAGTAATTGTTGTTTTTTCTTCTTTTTTAATTTCTACTGGAGTAGTTAATTGTACTTTTTCTCCATTAAAAAGAACTTTTTTAGAAAAATCGGTTAATTGTAACGTATTGTTTAAATGAAATGCTATTTGACTATAACCTTGATTTACTAATTGAATTAAATAATGTTGCCAATCTTTCCAAGAAATATCATTTCCTACACCGTAAGTTTTTAAATACTGGTAATTTTTATCTAATACAGTAGCATTTTTTGCACCTCTTAGTACATCTATCACTGTACCCATTGCTTCTTTTTCACCTAATCTATAAATAGCCGATAGAGCTTTTTGTGCAATTACAGTACCGTCAAAAAACTGAGGTGGATTTTTACAAACATCACAGTTTCCACAATTATTTTCAATTAATTCGCCAAAATAACTAAGCAATATTTTTCTCCTACATACAGTAGCTTCTGCAAACTGTTTCATTCTATCTAATTTTGCTTCTTGTACTTCTTTATTCCCAGTATTTTCTATAAATTGTCGTAGTTGAATTACATCTGCATAACTATGAAATAATAATGCTTTTGCAGGTAAGCCATCTCTCCCAGAACGTCCTATTTCTTGATAATATCCTTCTATATTTTTAGGCATATTATAATGTATAACCCAACGTACGTTTGATTTATCTATTCCCATTCCAAAAGCTATTGTTGCACAAATAACTTCACAATTATCTTTTATAAAAGCTTCTTGTGTTTTTGCTCTTTCTTCAAATGGTAATCCTGCATGATATGCTTTCGCATCAATATTATTTTGTTTTAATTTACTAGCTAATTGTTCAGTAGCTTTTCTACTCAAACAATAAATAATACCTGCCTCATTAGGCTTTTTATTTATAAATTTAATGATTTGTTGTACCCTATCATTTGCTGGCCTTACTTCTAAGCTAATATTCTCTCTATTAAAAGAACTTATATATTTAGTAGCATGAGAAATTGCTAGTTGTTTTAAAATATCTTCTTGAGTTGCTTTATCTGCTGTAGCAGTTAAAGCTACAATTGGAACACCTGGTAACGATTTTTTTAAAAAAGATAATTGTTTATAAGAAGGCCTAAAATCGTGTCCCCAAGCTGAAATACAATGAGCTTCATCAATAGCAATGCAACTTACATAGTTTTTATTTAAAATATTTTGCAATAATCCTAAACTCTCAGGAGCAACATATAACAATTTAATTTTCTTAGTAACTACCTCATCAAATACTTTTTCCTGTTCTTCTGTAGATTGGCTACTATTATAATATGATGCTGCAATTCCATTTGCTTTTAAACTATCTACTTGATCTTTCATTAAAGCTATTAATGGAGAAATAACAATAGTAATTCCTTCAAAAAATAAAGCAGGTAATTGAAAACAAATAGACTTTCCCCCTCCAGTAGGCATGATAACCAGAGTATCATTTTTAGCTAAAATATTTTCAATAATTTCTTGCTGTTGTAATCGAAAACTATCATATCCAAAATTAGATTTTAGTTTTTCTAACAGTACTTGTTCTGCTATCTCGTGCTCCATAATCGCAAAAATAAGTATAAAAAAAAACGAAGATGCAATATCTTCGTTTTAAAGTGTAGTAGGTTTTGAAATATTTTTTAAATATCATTTAATAATACATTAACAATTCTTAACAGTTTTCACAAAACTTGCTATTCCGTTAATAGAATGTTTATCTAACTCTTTTATAAATGCAGAACCTATAATTGCTCCATTTGCATATCTACAAGCAGTTGTAAAAGTTTTATTATCTGAAATACCAAAGCCCACAATTAATTTACTTTTTAATTCCATTGCTTTTATTCTATTAAAATAAGCTACCTGTTTTTCAGAAACTTCACCTTTAGCCCCAGTTATTGATGCTGACGCCACTACATATATAAAAGTATCAGTTAAACTATCTATCTTTTTAATACGTTCTTGAGATGTATTAGGTGTTATTAAAAACACATTACTAATTCCATATTTTTTAAATAAATCTTGATAATGGTTCTCATATTCTACCATTGGTAAATCTGGAATGATAATTGTATCTATACCACAATCCTTTACTTTTTGACAGAAAGATTCTTCTCCATATTTAATAATTTGATTTACATAGCCCATTAATACCAAAGGTGTTTTATTAGTATCTTTTATCGCTTCTAATTGTTCGAAAACTACATCTAGATTCATTCCATTATTTAAAGCAACAGAACTACTATGCTGAATGGTTGGTCCATCTGCTAATGGATCAGAGTAAGGTAACCCTACTTCTATAAAATCAACTCCATTAGCTTCCAACTCTTCAATTATTTTTGAAGTGTCATTAAGCTTAGGAAAGCCAGCTGTAAAGAAAATAGACAATAAGTCTTTATCTTTCTGATTAAATATATTTTGTATTGAATTCATTATATCTGTATATATTGTACCTATGAATAATATAATTTAGTTATCTTTTTAAAAATTTCTAGATTACATTTTTTTAGTTACTATTCTTCCAAATGTTTAATATATGTTTCTAAATCTTTATCTCCCCTACCAGAAAGATTAATTACTATGGTTTGATCTTTTTTCAAATCCATTTTAGCTAATACTGCTAAAGCATGCGCAGTTTCCAACGCTGGTATAATTCCTTCTATTTTTGTTAGTTCATAAGCTGCATCTAATGCTTCTTTATCAGTAGCGTTCATAAACTTTGCTCGCTTAGTTTCATGTAAAAAAGCATGCAACGGACCAACACCAGGATAATCTAATCCTGCTGAAATTGAATATGGTTCTTCAATTTGCCCGTACTCATCCTGCATTAAAATAGTTTTACTTCCATGAATAACTCCTACTTCACCTAATTGAGAAGTTGCCGCACTTTCTCCTGAATCAACTCCTAAACCAGCTGCTTCAACAGCTATTAATTCTACTGATGAATCTTCTAAGTAATGATAAAAAGCCCCAGCAGCATTACTTCCTCCTCCAACACAAGCTATAATAGCATCTGGGTTTTCTTTCCCTGTTTGTTCTTTTAACTGTATTTTCATTTCTTCAGAAATCACTGCTTGCAATCGTGCTACCATATCAGGATATGGATGTGGCCCTACAACAGAACCAATTAAATAATAGGTATCTGGATGTTGAATCCAATAACGAATAGCTTCGTTGGTGGCATCTTTTAATGTTTTACTTCCACTGGTGGCAGGAATTACTTTAGCTCCTAGCATTTTCATTCGAGCTACATTTGGTGCTTGACGTTTAATGTCTATTTCTCCCATGAAAACAATACATTCTAACCCCATTAATGCACAAACTGTTGCTGATGCTACACCATGCTGTCCAGCACCTGTTTCTGCTATAATTTTAGTTTTACCTAATTGCTTTGCAATTAAAATTTGCCCAATTGTATTATTAACTTTATGGGCTCCTGTGTGATTTAAGTCTTCACGTTTTAAATAAATAGTAGCTCCATATTTTTCTGACAATCGCTTAGCTAAATACAAAGGACTTGGACGACCTACATAGTGTTTTAATAAATCTTTATACTCTTTTTGAAATGCTTCAGAATTAATAATATCTATATAATTATCTTCTAACTCTTTTACATTTGGATATAACAACTCAGGAACAAAAGCTCCTCCAAACTGCCCGTAATACCCATTTTCATCTGGTTGAAATTTCATTGTTGTTGTGTTGTTTATTTTAGTTATTAACTAAAATTTGTTTTTAAATTTCTTTAATTTATCAATTGATTTCTTTCCTGGTGCTGTTTCAAACTTGCTATTTACATCTAAAGCAACACAGTATTTTGCTTGTGGAGTTTTTAAAAATGCCTTTACATCATTTACTTCTTCTAAACCTATTCCTCCACTTAATAAATATGGCTTTGTTGAGTTATATTTTTTTAATACACTCCAATTAAACGTTATTCCATTTCCTCCTCTTTCTTTTCCTTTAGTATCAAATAAAAAATAATCTACATACTCTTCATAAGGAAGTAAAGTTTTAAACTCAAATTCATTTTTAATTCCAAAAACTTTTATAATTTTTACTTTTGGTAAATGCTTCTTTAACTCTTTAATGTATGCTACAGATTCATCACCATGTAATTGAACAACTTCTAATTTATATTCTTCAATTAATGAAACCAATATTTCTAAATACTCATTTACAAATACTCCTACTTTTTTAATACTTTTAGGAATTTCAGGAATTATTCCTTCAAAATTTCTTTGAGATTTTTCATAAAAAATAAAGCCTAAATAGTCTGGATTAACTTCTACTACTTGCTTAATATTTTCTACATACTTCATTCCACAAACTTTCAGCTTCATACTATCGAATTTGACTAATAAACTCTTGACAAGCTTGCCCTGGATTTTCTGTTTTCATAAAGTTTTCTCCTATTAAAAAACCTTGAAATCCATATTCTTTTAATCCAGTAATAATTCTAGGGTCAGAAATTCCACTTTCAGATACCTTTACTGCACTTGAAGGTATTTGATTTGCCAACGCTATTGAGTGCTCTAAGTCTACCTCAAAAGTTTTTAAATTTCTATTATTGATTCCTATAATTTTATTGTCTAAATCACTAATTTTTTCTAAATCCTCCTGTGTATGAACCTCATATAAAACCTCTAAACCTAAGTCTGTTGCTAATTGTCCATAATTTTTTAGTTCTTGAGCAGTTAAACAAGTTGCTATTAAAAGTATAGCATCTGCTCCTATTGCTTTTGCTTCTACAATTTGAAACCCATCAACTACAAAATCTTTACGCAAAATTGGTTTTTGTTGATTTAATGTTCTTGCCTCCATTAAATCAGCCATTGTTCCCCCAAAAAACGATGTATCTGTTAATATAGACTGCGCAGCAACATTAGCATCTAAATATCCTTTTGTAACTTCTAATATTGTTGCTTTGTCATTAATTACCCCTTTTGATGGTGATTGCCTTTTAAACTCTGCTATAATACCTGTTGAAAAAGAATCTGTTAATGATTTTTTTAATGATAGTGGTGTGTTTTTAAAATTAGGACTTTCAACTAATTTTTTTACGGGAATTTCAGCCTTTATCTTGGCTACTTCCTTCTTCTTAAATGCTACTATTTTATCTAATATTGTCATACTTTTTTCTTTCTGTCAAATCAAACATAGTTATCGTCTAATTATACTCTCTTTTCTAAATTTCAAATGACATTTTATATTTATATCCTAACTTCTAATTAATATATTTAAACATTCTTTTGCTTTACCTCCCATCAATGAACTTTTTGCCTCTTCAAAAGCATCCTCGAAACTTTTTTTATCATCAACTATAGTCAATGCAAAAGCTGCATTAGTTAAAACCACATTATTTTGTGCTACTGTTCCTTCTCCATTTAAAATGGCCTTAAATATTTTTGCCGCTGCCTCAACAGAATCACCTCCATAAATATCTGATTGTAATAATGTGTTTTGATTTAAATCTTGAGGGGTTATTAACTCTTCTCCTTTTTTGGTAAAGAGTTTAAACCCTCCTGTTAATGATATTTCATCATATCCATCTAATGCATGAACAATTCCATAGTTTGTACCTTCTTCTTGTAAAATATAATTATACAAACGAGCCACTTCTAAATTAAAAGTTCCTAATAATTGATTTTGTGGCGAACTTGGATTTACTAATGGCCCAAGCATGTTAAAAAATGTTTTTAACTTCAATGCTTTTCTTACTGGACTAACCGCCTTCATTGCCGGATGAAACTTTGGAGCATGTAAAAAACAAATATTCGCTTTTTCTAAATGAGACTTCAATATTGCCTCATTATTTGTAAACTCATAGCCAAAACTTTCCAGCATATCAGATGATCCTGATGTGGAAGAAACTGAATAATTACCATGCTTAGCTACTTTTTGTCCTGTACCTGCTACTACAAATGATGTTAAAGTAGAAATGTTAAAAGTATCTTTTCCATCTCCACCAGTACCTACAATATCAATAGTATTATAATCTGATAAATCTACTTTTATAGCTAATTCTAATAATGCTTCTCTAAAACCTGCTAATTCATTAACGGTAATTGGACGCATCATAAAAACAGTTAAAAAAGAAGCTAAATGTGCTTCATTATAGTTTTCTTTAGCTATTGCAATAAGTACCTCTTTAGCCTGCTGCTTAGATAAACGTTTATGCTGATATAATTCGTTTAGTATTTCCTTCATTACTGTACGTTTTCTAAAAAGTTTCTTACAATTTGTTCTCCTACTTCTGTTAAAATTGACTCAGGATGAAACTGAACCGCAGAAACATTAAACTCTTTATGTTGAATAGCTTGAATTTCTCCTTCTTCATCAACAGCTGTGATAGCTATCGTTCGTGGAAAATTTTCTTTAGAAGCAATCCAAGAATGGTACCTAGCTGCTTCAAATTTTTCTGAAATACCTTTAAAAATAGTTGCTTTTGAATCAACTACTTTCATTTCAGTTGCAACACCATGAAATACTTCTCCCATGTTCTCTATTTGACCTCCAAAAACTTCTGTTATTGCTTGTAACCCCAAACACACCCCAAAAATTGGTATTCTTCCTGCATAAGTAGCTATAACTTCTTTTAAAATACCAGCTTCATTTGGTATTCCTGGTCCAGGAGATAATATAATTACATTATATTTTTCAATGTCTTTAATTGTTATTTCATCATTACGATACACATCTGGTAACTGCCCTGTAATATCTTCCACCATATGTACTAAATTATAGGTAAACGAATCGTAATTATCTAATATTAATATCTTCATAATCTGAGTATTAAAAGTAGAGATAGTAGTATAAAGAAAATAATTAAACTTCTTTTAAAAATACTAACATCTTATTTATATTTTATATTTCTTCTGCTAACAGTAACGCCTTCTTCAACGCCGCTAATTTATTATTTACTTCTTGTAGTTCATTTTCCTCATTTGAATGAATTACAATTCCTGCTCCTGCTTGGAAATACAATACATTTTGTTTACTTACAAATGAACGTATTGCAATAGCTAAATTTACAGAACCATTTAAACCTATAATACCAACTGCTCCTCCATAAAATCCACGTGATTGATTTTCATAAGTATCAATTAATTGCATTGCTTTATATTTAGGCGCTCCACTCAATGTTCCTGCAGGAAATGTATCTCCAACTATTTTAATTGGGTTTCCTTTTATTTTTCCTTGTACTGTAGATACTAAATGGATAACATGGCTAAAATATTGTACTTCTTTAAAAACATCTACTTTAACATTATCTGCATGCTTACTTAAATCATTTCGAGCTAAATCTACTAACATTACGTGTTCAGCAGTTTCTTTTTTATCTTCAGATAATTTTTTACCAAGCTTAATATCTTCGGCCATATCTCCTGTTCTTCTAAAAGTTCCTGCTATTGGATTTATAATAGCTTTCCCTTCATTAATCTTAATTTGTGCTTCTGGAGAAGACCCCATTAACTTAAAGCTTCCATAATCAAAATAAAACAAATATGGTGATGGATTAATAGATCGTAAAGCTCTATATACATTAAACTCATCTCCTTTAAATTTTTGTTGGAATTGTCGTGATAATACTAATTGAAAAACATCTCCTCTTTTACAATGTGCTTTTGCTTTTCTTACATACTCTTTAAAATCTTCATTGGTACAGTTTGAAGTTTCTTCACCATCTATCTCAAAATCCTGAGTATTAAATGCTTGAGATTTTATTATCGTTTCTATTTCTTGTATTCTTGACGTCTCACTTTCTTTTACATTCTCAATTAATATCATTTCATCATTAAAATGATTGATTGCTATAATAAATTTATAGAAACTATACTGCATCATTGGAATTGCAGAAGGAGCGTCTTTTACATTTAATTTAATTGTTTCAAAATACTGAACACTATCATAAGTAGTATACCCATATAATCCATTAAATGATTTTATAGTATCATCACATTTTAAATTAATCGTTTCTGTAAACTGATTAAATAAATTATTAAAATTTCCGTCAATGGGTTCGCTACTTACTTCTTTTCCCTTTAAAGAAACAGAAAACTTATTTTTATTAGCTTTCATAGTAATTAAAGGCTCCACACATATAAAAGAATAACTTTCTTCTTTACTATGATAATCAGAACTTTCTAATAACAATGTGTTTGAGTATTTATCTCTTAATCTTAAATACAGTCCTACTGGTGTAACCGTATCTGCTAATTGTTTTTTAGATATAGTAGTATATTCTGTTTGTTTCATTTTTAGTTGTGTTGTTAAAAACAAAAAAGGCTTATCGTGAGATAAGCCTTTTCTAATTTATATTTTACATATACAGGTTATTGCCCACTTAATTTGAGTTAAGAGAGTTCCACCACCATATGTTATTTTGTATTGTCATGATATGGCAAATTTATAATACATTTTTAATAATCCAAATTTTTATTTCAATTTATTTTTATAAAACTATAAAAAAACAATTTTTAAAATCTAAAAACCAAACAAAAGTTACATTTTAAAACAAAAAATATCAAATATTTAAAAATATAAAACCATATTAATCAGTTTAGTTTTAAAAAATAAAGTTTATCACGTTGTTTGTATCATCAATTAAAACAATAACTTTTTAAATAGTTATTAATTAGTAGTTAAAGAATATTAAAATATTAAAATGATATAAGATTATGTGTGGAATTGTATGTGCCTTTGATTTAAAAGATAAATCAGAAGTTTTAAGACCTCAGTTATTAGAAATGGCTAAAAAAATTAGGCATCGTGGCCCAGATTGGAGTGGTATTTATAGTGATAATAAAACTATTATGACCCATGAACGTTTAGCTATTGTTGATCCAACATCTGGACAACAACCTTTATTTAGTAAAGATAAAAGATTTGTTTTAGCTGCCAATGGTGAAATATACAACCACAAGGAAATAAAGAAGGAACTAAAAGAGAGTCATGAGTTTTTAACACAATCTGACTGTGAAGTGATTCTTGCATTATATAAAGAAAAAGGTGAACACTTTTTAGATGATTTAAATGGAATTTTTGGTTTTGCCGTATATGATACTGCTACAGATGAATATTTAATAGCTAGAGATCATATGGGAATCATTCCTTTATATATGGGGTGGGATAAAAAGGGAACTTTTTATGTCGCTTCTGAATTAAAAGCCCTTGAAAGCTATTGTAATAAAATAGAAGTTTTTCCTCCAGGACACTATTATACAAGAGAAGGTGGTTTACAACGCTGGTACTCTCGTGATTGGCTAGAATATGAAGCTGTTAAAGATAACCAAACAAGTATTGACGAAATTCGAGACTCTTTAGAAGCTGCTATTCATAGACAATTAATGAGCGACGTACCTTATGGTGTATTACTTTCAGGTGGTTTAGACTCATCAATAACCTCTGCTGTTGCAAAAAAATACGCCTCTAAACGTATAGAATCTGGTGATAAAGATGAAGCTTGGTACCCTCAATTGCATTCTTTTTCTATTGGTTTAGAAGGATCTCCTGACTTAGCCGCTGCTAAAGAGGTTTCTGAACATATTGGTACAATTCATCATGAAGTAACTTTTACTGTTCAAGAAGGACTAGACGCTATTCGTGATGTTATTTACAACTTAGAAACTTACGATATTACAACAATTCGAGCTTCAACTCCTATGTATTTACTTGCCCGTGTAATAAAATCGATGGGAATTAAAATGGTGTTATCTGGCGAAGGTGCCGATGAAATTTTTGGCGGGTACTTATATTTTCATAAAGCTCCTAGTGCTGAAGAATTCCATAAAGAAACAGTTCGTAAGCTAGATAAGCTATATCAGTACGACTGCTTAAGAGCCAACAAAAGTTTAATGGCTTGGGGTATTGAAGGTCGTGTTCCTTTTTTAGATAAAGAATTTATGGATGTTGCCATGCGTATAAACCCTGAAGACAAAATGATTAATGGAGAACGAATGGAAAAATGGGTTTTACGAAAAGCTTTTGAAAGTTATTTACCTGAAAGTGTTGCTTGGAGACAAAAAGAACAATTTTCTGACGGAGTTGGATATAACTGGATTGACAGTTTAAAAGAAGTTGTTGATGCAGCTGTTACTGAAACAATGATGGACAATGCTTCTCATAGGTTTCCTATGCAAACTCCAAGAGCTAAAGAAGAATATTATTACCGTTCTATTTTTGAAGAACATTTTTCTAGTGAAACTGCTGCTTTAACTGTACCATCTGTACCTTCTATTGCTTGTAGCACGCCTACTGCATTAGCTTGGGATGCAAGTTTTCAAAACGTAAATGAACCTAGTGGAAGAGCCATTAAAGCAGTGCATGAAGATGCTTATTAAATAGCATTTTTAGTTGTGTTAAAAACCTCATTTCAATGAGGTTTTTTTTATTCAAAATCCAAAAAGTTTTCAGCTTCTATTAACTTGATAAGAACATTCACCTTTTCCATCATTTTATTATAAAACTGATTCTGTTCTTTTTCTCCTGAAGTATTTAACAGTTTAGAGTGCTTAATTTGTTTTCTAAAATAACTTTGAGCTTCATAACAAGTTTCTTTATCGGTTGTTTTAAAATAAGACAACATTGAATTTGGAACAAATAACATTTGTTTTTCTTTATTAAAAACAAATACATTATTATTCATCAATAAAAGTTCATTATAATATAAGTTAAACACATTTTTTTTTGATACAACTTTTTCAGATAACTCATCTAATAACAGCTTTAATTCATTGCACAACTCTAATGCTATTGAAAAAGATACTTGACCAGCTTTATAATAAAAATGAATCTGCTTTAAAGTACTATTAATTGTAGTAGTATCCCAAATCTCAGAAACATTCACTCCTTGATATATACTTCCTAATTTTTTAGCTTTTTGCATGGTTGATAACTTCGGATAAAAAGCTTTAAAAGGTAAATTTCTAAAACTTTTATCTAACAACTTTAACCAAACATATATTTTAAATCTGCTCAATAAATTTCCTTTCAATAGATGAAAAATAGGTAAATCTTTTGCTGAATAGAATAAATGAAAATCTTTCCGATCGACGATTAATCGAAGTGACTCATAAGAATCTTCAAAATATTGTTCTAAGTTTTTTTCGTTTTTTATTTGAATAGTTTTCTCTACTGAAACATAACTTTTATGAACCTCGCCAATAAGTGAATCAATTGACAACCCAAAATATTTAGCCGCTATAACACTTTCATTTAAAGACATTTTACTTTTTAAACTAGTTCTTCGATGCGCCGCATCATAACTAATGTTTAGTACACCAGAAAGTACCTCATTCAATGACTTTCCATTCAACTTTTCTTTTATTTTCTCAAATAACTTTTCTTGATACATAATATATCTTTTTTTGTGAAAATCACAAAATAAAACAATTCTAGTTGTGATTTATCTTTCTTAAAAAACATTAATCACAATAAATTTACTTAAAATTATAAATATTAGACTTATGAAAATTAAACTTTTTTATTTATCCTTTATTTTTTTTAGCGTTTGTATAAATGCACAACAACAAAAAAACATTGCACTTTTAATAGAAACTGGTCTTGAAAAATCTGGTAGTAAAAACAACATAAATGTAGGAATTGGGCTAGAATATTTTGTAAGTAAAAAAAGCTCAATAAACCTTAGACTTAAATATGGTCATGCAAATATACATAGTGAACGCATAAATAATTCTAAAAGTTTCTTCAGTTTAACATCTTCTTATTTCATTTCATACACAAGCTCTATAGTATCTATACCTATAATGTATAAACTCCAAAACAAGTTATTTTTTAAAAGAATTGCCTTTAATTTTACAATCGGACCAGCATTAAACTTCACTTTAAATGACAAATACATTAAAACGGAAAATATAAAAAAACACAAAAATGACATTTATATTAATATGGGAATAGGTATGGGGCTATCCTACACTATAAATTCAAAAAATAGTATCTATATAAATGCTGAATATTTTGGTTTTGGTGGTGGAAAAACTGATAGAAAAGGAATTATAGCTACTAGAAGATGGCCAGAAATATCACAAATTAACATTGGTTTTAAATATAAACTTAATTAACATGAAGGTTATTTTTACTATTTCCCTTATTATTTTATTTTTAGTAGGCAATAATACCTACGCTCAAAAAAGAAAATTCAGGCCATTAATAGGAACTCAACATGAAAAAAACTCAGATGTATACGGCCTTTCTTTAGGCTTTTATCCTACTCAGTCAAATTATAAAAATCTTAATAGAACTTATGGCGTTAGACTTGAAATATTCCCATTATCTTTTCTATATTTTTTAGCCTCAAAAGTTCCTGAAATACAAGAAGTAAATCATAAAATATACGGAATAAATTTATCTACTGGCACTTTTCAAGGAATAGATATATATGGTATCTCTACAACATTATTTATGAATAATATTAAACATTCAAATGGCATTTCATTAGCTGGCTTAACAAATTCTATTGAAAAAGGTAACGGTATAATGATAGCTTTTGGGGGAAATGGGATTAAAAAAGGTAATGGCATAATGATTTCAGGCCCTTATGGAGGGTACAGTGAAAATTTTAATGGTATTCAAATTTCTTTCGAGAATTATTCTACAAAAATTAACGGAATTCAAATTGGCTTATTCAATAAAACAAAAAACTTAAAAGGTATACAAATTGGCTTATGGAATAAAAATAAAAAAAGAACACTCCCTTTTATTAATTGGAACTTCTAACAAAAAAACTCCCTGATAAACAGGGAGTTTTTAATTTCAACTAATTCTAATCTATTAATTTGATGCAACAAAAAATGGTGATAAATTCACTCTTGCATTTCCTCTAGCTCCATAATAATTTCTGTAATTTTTATTCTTTTCAATTGTATAAAAAGAATCTACATAATCATCATTATTGGTATACCAACTATCTGGCATTGCTTGTATAATAGCTCCAGCTACTTGCCCTAAAACGTTAACCCAAGGTTGAGTTGAAACTGTTCCTATAATTTGAAAAACACCACTAACTATAGTTGATACTAAACTTTTATAATTTACATTGTCATCCTTTTCAAACAACTGAATATTTGCAGCCTGATACTTATAATCATCCCAAAATAACAATATTTGATTAGGATAATAATCTTTATCTTCATAATCTAAATAATACATAGGTATTATTTTTATTTCAGGCTTGTTATTACCATCTTTTATTCCAGAAGTAATAGCATACACTTCAGCAGCTCCACTAATCCATGGCTCTTCATCATCATTTAATCTTATCTTATCTAATTTAGTCGTCTGTAAACCAGCATTCCTTGAAGAAGTTGCTCTTAAATCTAATTTTGAAGTATCAAATCTATTATTTTGAACACCTTGTTCTCTAAGATACCTATTCATAAACTTAACCTCTTTCTTTAAAGTTTCAAAACCATTCGTTTCAATAACTATAACAGGTCTATTTGGTGCTTCTTTTGGATCTAGATAAACTACTTCTTTATTAATAGTAAAAGCTTCAATTACCTTCCAGTCTTTTTCATTTCCTTTAGGCGCATATGAAAACAATAACTCATCAACATTCATGTCCTTTTTAGGGTTATGTAACCATACCTCTAATATTTCAATTTTATCAGGAGCATTATCTGAATCGGCTTTTTCTTCTAACTTATTGGTTAATGTTGATAACCTGTTAAATGACTCACTTTTTAAAGATAAACCAGTAGTTTCATCTAAAATATTAGACATCTTAACACTCGGCTTTTGCCTTGACAACATGTTAAGCGTTTTACTTTTAAAACTCTTATTTTTCATCAAGTCGATAAACTCAAAAGTAACTTCTTTTTTATTTACCGAATTTGACTCCAATAATACCGCTTGGTTTTCAACTAACTCATCTGAAGAGTTACAACTTGTAATTAACAAAGACACTAATAATGTCTTTAATAGAATACGGGGGATTCTCATTTTTAAAAAATTTATTGATTAATATTTATTATTTCAAACAAACATACAAAAAACACAATAAATTATGTTAAAAATGTTAATTTATTAAAAATAAATTAACAAAAAGAAAACATATCAATTAATAAACCACTATAAACATCAAAAAGGTTAAAAATATGCAACTTTAATATTACCTTTTATCAGTAATACTTTTTTAATGCTAAAAGCGACTGATTAATATTTTTTCATTGTTTTTAAAATCACAAAATATCACTCCTAAGAAACTCTTTACTTCTTACACTCACAAAAAAGAACAAAAAAACTTTCTCTTTCAATATAAACCCATTTTTAAAGCTTTTAAGGCATTTTTTCACTATTCACAATTGTTAATATTTTTTAATCAAAACAGCTTAAAAACTTTATTTTAAAGTTAAAAAAATGTAAATTTGTAGAAATCATAATCGCTTCATGCGGTTATTTTTTTGAAAAAATGATACTAATTAATTAACTCAATAATATGAGCGAAGAAAAAAAACATAATTATTCTGCCGATAGCATCCAGGCACTTGAAGGTATGGAGCATGTTCGCATGCGTCCATCCATGTATATTGGAGATGTAGGTGTTAGAGGTTTACATCATTTAGTATATGAAGTAGTAGATAACTCTATTGATGAAGCAATGGGAGGACATTGTGATTCTATTGAAGTTACTATTAATGAAGATAATTCAATAACAACCAAAGATAATGGTCGTGGAATTCCTGTTGGGATTCATAAAAAAGAAGGTGTTTCTGCATTACAAGTTGTAATGACTAAAATTGGAGCTGGAGGAAAGTTTGACAAAGACTCTTACAAGGTTTCTGGTGGTTTACATGGTGTCGGTGTAAGTTGTGTTAACGCTTTATCTGATCATTTAACCGCAACAGTACATAAAGAAGGTAAAATTTGGCAGCAAGAATACGCAAAAGGTAAAACATTGTACCCTGTTAAAACAATTGGGGAAACAGATTTTACTGGAACCATTGTTACTTTTTTACCAGACAAATCAATCTTTGCGCAAACAACAGAATACAACTATGATACATTATCAGCTCGTTTACGTGAGCTAGCTTACCTAAACAAAGGTATTACTATCACTTTAACTGATAAACGTAACACAGATGATGAAGGTAATTTTATTAATGAAACATTTCATTCTACTGAAGGACTTCCTGAATTTATTAAATATTTAGATAGTACTCGTGAGCAATTAACTGCGAACGTTATTTCAATGGAAGGTGAAAAAAATGGAATTCCTGTAGAAGTTGCAATGGTATATAACACTTCTTATGCTGAAAACCTACATTCATATGTAAACAACATTAATACACATGAAGGAGGAACTCATTTATCTGGTTTTCGTCGTGGACTTACTCACACATTAAAGAAATACGCAGATGAATCAGGCTTACTTAAAAATGTAAAGTTCGAAATTTCTGGTGATGACTTTCGTGAAGGATTAACCGCCATAGTTTCTGTAAAAGTTGCAGAGCCTCAATTCGAAGGGCAAACTAAAACAAAACTAGGTAATAGAGAAGTTACTTCTGCCGTATCACAAGCAGTTTCAGAAATGTTAACGGATTATTTGGAAGAGAATCCGAACGACGCTAAAACAATTGTGCAAAAAGTAATTTTAGCAGCTCAAGCACGTCATGCAGCAAGAAAAGCTCGTGAAATGGTGCAACGTAAAACTGTTATGAGTATTGGCGGTTTACCTGGTAAATTATCAGATTGCTCTGAAACCGATCCTGCAGCTTGTGAAATATTCTTAGTTGAGGGTGATTCGGCAGGAGGAACTGCAAAACAAGGACGAGACCGTAACTTTCAAGCAATTTTACCGCTTCGTGGAAAAATTTTAAATGTTGAAAAAGCAATGCAACATAAAGTTTTTGAGAATGAAGAAATCAAAAATATGTTTACTGCTTTAGGTATATCTATTGGAACAGAAGAAGACCCTCGTGCTTTAAATTTATCTAAACTACGTTACCACAAAGTAGTGATTATGTGTGATGCCGATGTAGATGGTTCGCATATTGCTACTTTAATATTAACTTTCTTCTTCCGTTACATGCGTGACATGGTGGAACAAGGATACATTTATATAGCTACTCCTCCTTTATACCTAGTTAAAAAAGGTCAAAAAAGAGAATATGCTTGGGACGATAACCAACGTGATTTAATTGTTCAAAAATTAGGTGGCGGTGCTTCTATACAAAGATATAAGGGTCTTGGAGAGATGAATGCTGAACAGTTATGGGATACCACTATGAATCCAGAGTTCAGAACGCTACGTCAAGTTGTTATAGACAGTGGAACTGAGGCTGACAGAGTTTTCTCTATGTTAATGGGAGACGAAGTTCCACCACGTAGAGAATTCATTGAAAAAAATGCAAAGTATGCAAATATTGATGCATAATTTTAAAAATAATCATACAAAAAGCTCTCATACACAATGAGAGCTTTTTTTATATCTAAAACTACCTAATACTAGGTATAATATAATTTAACATATTTTTACTATATTTAAAAGTCACATATACTAATCAAAAACTGTAAAACAATGAAGAAAAGTATTTTAATTTTTATAGCTGTTTTTACCATGATTACAAGTTCAAAAGCTCAAGATGGTTTTGAACAAGCTATTCTAGGTAGTACAAAAGATGCCGGTAACCTAATCCAAGCATATTTCAACCCTGGAATGGAAGGATTAATAAATAGTATGAATAGTGGATGGTATCATACAGCTAAAGTTCATAAAAAATTCGGATTTGATATTACAATAGGTATAAACGCTAGTTTTATTCCTTCAGATAAAGAAACTTTTAACATTCAAAACGCTTTAGGAGCAGGTTCATCTATCACTTCTACTTCAACCTCAGCAGCTACTTTTGCAGGTCCAGATACTCCTACAACATTTACAGTTACCAGAACAATAGATGTAGGTGGAGCAAACCAACAAGTAACAGCTAATTTCGAATTACCTGGAGGAATAATTGGTGATTTACCATTAAAAGCTGTTCCAGCACCTGCAGTACAAATAGGTTTAGGATTACCTTATAAGCTTGAAGTTATGGCTCGTTTCTTTCCTGAAACAAAATTTGGTGATGACGGAGCAAAAGTTAGTATGTATGGAATTGGTTTAAAAAAAGAAATCACAAGTTGGTTTGGACCTTTAGATAAACTTCCCTTGCATGTTTCTTTATTAGCTGCTTATTCTAATTTAGATGTAAATTATGGTTTTGGAAATGAAACAACTGGTTCTTTAGAAGTACGAAATGGAATTGGAGAATTTGGTTTATCTGCTTTTTCATTCCAAGCTATTGCTTCTTTAAATTTTCCATTCATAAACATTTTTGGTGGTTTAGGTTATAATTCTGGAAATGCTGATTTAAGAATGAGTGGTACCTTTATCGGTAGTTTTACCTCACTTGGAGGAGAGCAGAAAGTAGCATTAACACCTCCTAGTTTAAAATTTAACTCTAGTAGTTTTAACACTACAATTGGAGCAAGAGTAAGTTTAGGTTTCTTTAAAATTTTTGGAAGTTATTCTTTACAAGAATACAATACAGTAAATGCTGGTATTGCTTTTAGTTTTAGATAAAATCAAAAAACCTACATAACAAGATTAAGCCTCATTGAAATATCAATGGGTTTTTCTTTTTTATACTTATACAAATAGCTATTTTTGTGCATCTTATTAATAATTTTCAATAAAAAATATATAAAATGAAAGTAACAGTTGTAGGAGCAGGTGCTGTAGGCGCAAGTTGTGCAGAGTACATTGCTATTAAAAATTTCGCTTCAGAAGTTGTTTTAGTTGATATTAAAGAAGGTTTTGCAGAAGGTAAAGCTATGGATTTAATGCAAACTGCTTCTTTAAATGGTTTTGATACAAAAATAGTTGGAACTACTGGAGATTATAGCAAAACTGCTGGTTCAGATATTTGCGTTATTACTTCTGGAATTGCTCGTAAGCCAGGAATGTCTCGTGATGAGTTGTTAGGAATTAATGCAGGTATTGTAAAAACTGTTGCAGCTAGCTTAGTTGAACAATCTCCTAATACTATTATTATTGTTGTATCTAATCCTATGGATACAATGACTTACTTAGTACACAAAGCAACTGGTTTACCTAAAAATAGAATTATTGGTATGGGTGGTGCTTTAGATTCTGCTCGTTTCAAATACCGTTTAGCTGAAGCTTTAGAAGCTCCTATATCTGATGTTGATGGAATGGTTATCGGAGGACACTCTGATAAAGGCATGGTTCCTTTAACTCGTTTAGCTACAAGAAATTCTGTTCCAGTATCTGAATTTTTAACAGAAGAAAGACTAGAACAAGTTAAACAAGATACTAAAGTTGGAGGTGCAACTTTAACTGGTTTATTAGGTACTTCTGCTTGGTATGCACCAGGAGCTGCTGTTTCTGGAATGGTTCAAGCTATTGCATGTGATACAAAAAAGATATTCCCTTGTTCTGCCTTATTAGATGGTGAATATGGTTTATCTGGTTTATGTATTGGTGTTCCTGTTGTTTTAGGTAAAGGCGGAATTGAAAGTATTGTTGAAATTAAGTTAGACAATGCTGAAAAAGAACATTTAACTGCGTCTGCTGAAGCTGTAAAGAAAAATAACGAAGCGTTATCTTTCTAATTAGCTTTTAAAAATAAATTTTTAATTTGAAGCCTGAGTTTTTTAAACTCAGGCTTTTTTTTATAAAAAAACGTTAAAATCTTCTTCTCTTTGTAAGATTATTGATTTTCACACGTCTTTAAGATAAGAGAAACATAACTTATGTTTCTTTTTCATAGTTTTTCATAGCAATTTTCCCACTTCTTTTTTGGAGTGGGTTTTCTCTTTTTATCATTTAAACACAAGTTAAGGAAAACTATTTTTTTCGGTATTGATGAGGATTTTTTCTAATACCTTTTGTAAAAAATTTTCGTAAAAAAGATCTTAAATTACTATCAATCTTCAAGAATACATTTTTAAACCTCTCTTCCGGCCTACCCCTAAATGTAGTAACATGAAATGTATCACTTTCTAAATATGAGATATCAGAAAAATAATAATTAGAAACACAACACCTTACCGCATCAACATTAACCTTACTAACCGAGTGCCATGAGTTTTGATGAGTAGCCATAACAACTAACCTATTAAATCTACTTTCTACTACAACAGGTTTGCTCTTCAAGCCTTGTTCCCACAACTCTAAACTACCTCCATGTTCTAATTTCCAATTAGGAGTAACGTAATATAATAGATTTAAAACGCGCCATTTATCTCTATCTTTATCGTGTGAGTTATCTAAGTGTGGATTCAAATAATTATTCTTCTTCATTAATGATAATCCTCCTGCATATAAATTTTCATCAGCATACACTTTATCCAACCCACAAATATCACTAATTAACCTTACATTTTTTTCTTCTTGAAACGCATAAACAACCTCCTCTAATAAAGCGTTGTACGTATTCATTTGATAAGCAACATACTTAAACTCTCTAATACTTTTTTTCTGCTTAGTAACTTCAACTTCAGGAAAAGAATCATAAATACAAGTAGCTAACTCATCTGGCAACAAATCATCTAAAAAAAAATATCCTATTGTTGATTTCTTTTCTTTATAAAAAGTTTTTAATTCATCTTTCTTTTCAGTAATTCTTTTAAAAATCAAATCACCTATTTCTTTTCTACTTAACTGCATATTGTATTTTTTTCAGAAAGAATTTGCAACTAGATAGAATATAAAATACCGGATAAAAAACCATAGAACTTGCTTCAGTTTTTAATTTAGTTTCCTCTTTATACATATTCCATTTTCCCATTTTAGAAACTCCCGAAGACAAACATTGTGCAATAAATACCTCTATTATTTTATAACTTAATTTTCTCTTGTATAAATTTATATTCATAGCATAATCAGATAAAATCTTGTATTTTAAACTATACTTAGTATTTACAAATAATGATTTTTTATAAAATGTAGCTTGGTGATGAACTGAATTCCGTATCCAAATTTTCCAGTTCCACGTTGCTTTCTTTTCAGTTTTGTTTTTACTATAAATAAAAGGATAGAAGCCTTTTATTTTATAATCAACCTTTCCAAAAATTAACTCCAAATCTTTTTCTTCAAAAAACGTTGCTATATTCTTTAAAACATCTTTGTCATAAAACTTATCATCTGTACCTAAAAAGTACAACCAATTTCCCTTCGACTTACTTATTCCTTTATTCATGGCATCATAAATACCTTCATCTTTTTCTGACAGGTAAAAAAAAGGAGCATCAAGTGTTTTCAAAAATTCTTTAGTTCCATCACTGGAATCTCCATCAATAACCAACACTTCATAATTTTTATACGTTTGCTTTTTTATACTAAACAAACATTCTTTAAGTTCTTTTAAATTATTAAAAGAAGGAATGATTATGGATATTTGTGGATTAATAATAGTTTAATTTATAAAAAAGTTATCTAATTGCTTTTGTTCTTTTTCCCAACACAATGTTTCCTTTGCTATTTTTTGATTTGATTTAATTTGGTTTATTAAATCTTTATTCTTTAATAAATATTTTATAGTTAAAGCGATATTTTTAGGCTCATAATTTTTCACTAAAACACCAACACCAAAACTACATATTACCTTTTTTATTTCAGGTAGGCTTCCCGCAATTATAGGTAATTCTGCATGAATATAATCAAACAGTTTATTTGGTAATGAATATTCAAAACTTTTACCTAAAGGCTCTTCTAATACCATTCCTAAAGTTGCTTTCTTAGTGTAATTAGGCAATTTTCCCCTTTCTACTCTACCTAAAAAATGAACTCTATTTGTCATTTTTTTTACTTTTACAAAAGTTTTAAGCTCCTTCTCTACTTTCCCATACCCAATAATTACCAGATCTACACCTTCTAAAAATGCTAACGCTTCAATCATAGGTTTTATTCCTCTACCAGGGTTTAAGACTCCTTGATATAAAATTACTTTGTTTTGAGTTGGAAAATTAACCTCTTCAAAGACTGTTTCTTGATTAGCAAAAGGTAAATTCCTCACCAACCCCATTGAATTATTATATTTTTTATGATAAAAATCTACAATAGATTGACTTACTGTAAATGATTTTTTAATCTTTGGTAAAAAATAGTTCTCTAATTTCCTCCAAAATCCTTGCACTATTTTTCTACCTTGTAGTTCTGGGCCTTCAGAAAACAATTCATGACTATCATATATTAAATCTGTTTTTCTTAGTTTGCTTGCAAAAAAACATGCTGGTAAAGTATCTAAATCATTTGACAAGACAAAATCATACTTTTTAAACAACAAGAAAAAAAACAACCTAATATTATATTCAGCATAAAACCAAACATTATTATTGAACCAATGTTTTTTATGATATATTTTATATGGCATATTTATTTCAAAAGTCCCTGGTAAAACCCTTCCATAAACAAAAACCTCAAAACCTTTTTCTATAAGATAACTACATGTTTTTTGAACTCTATAATCCGTAGAAAAATCATTAGTTACCGCAACAAAGACTGTTTTAGTATTTTTTATAGAATTGCCTTTAGACATTTGTTTGTTGTTGCACTACCTCAAACAATTCACCACCTTCACACTTAACTGTTTTTTGCTTATACTTAACAATTAACTGATAATCATGAGTAGCCATTAAAATTGTTTTTCCGCTTTTATGTATTTCATTTAACAACTCCATAACCTCTAAAGATGTTTTAGGGTCTAAATTACCAGTAGGCTCATCTGCTAAAATCAACTCTGGATCATTTAATAAAGCTCTTGCAATAGCTACACGTTGTTGCTCACCACCAGAAAGTTCAAAAGTTTTTTTATAGTACTTTTCCTTCATTCCCACCTTATCAAGCACTTCATGAATCTTATCTTTCATGTCTACTTTATTTTTCCAACCAGTAGCTTTTAGCACAAATTCTAAATTTTCATATACATTCCTATCATTCAATAACTTAAAATCCTGAAAAACAATACCTAATTTTCTTCTTAAAAAAGGAATATCTTTTTCTTGCATTTTTTTTAAGTCAAATCCAACAATACTCCCTAATCCACGTTGTAAACGTAAATCTCCATATAATGTTTTTAATAAGCTACTTTTACCACTACCTGTTTTTCCTATTAAATAATAAAAATCCCCTTTATTTAATGTAAAGTCGATTTTAGATAAAACTAAATTATCTCTTTGATAAATATCAGCTTTGTTAAGATGTAAAACAGGTATATCCATAAGTAAAATTGTTTTTTACAAAATTAAAATTTTATTACGTAATTCTATAACATTTATTACTTTTGATGATTATTCCTCCAACAAAAATAAAAAACTAACGTTATAGTTTCTAGATAACTAAAAAATATGAGAATTAATTGTATTAAAAAGAATGTTTTCTTTTTACTTTTTTTAGCTTGTACAACTGGTATTATTGCACAAAAAACAACATTTAATGCAACAGATAATGCTGATTTTTACAAAGCTACTGAACTTTATAATAATAAAGCTTATGCCGCAGCACAAAAGCTTTTTGTTAAAACTTCAAAAGAATCTGAACCTCATAAAAACATAAAAGCTGATGCCGATTATTATGACGCAATGTGTGCTATAAAGCTGGTTCAAGATGATGCTAACGATAAAGTTTTAAGCTTTGTTGAAAACCATCCGTATAGTAATAAAAAAGAAAAAGCATATTTAAATGTAGGTAATTATTATTTTTCTAATCGTAAAGCTGCACATGCTTTAAAATGGTATCAAAAAGTAAATGATAAGTTATTAAACCAAGAAGAAAAAAACGAATTAAATTATAAAATAGGTTACTGTCTTTTAGTTTCAAACTACTTAAAAGATGCTAAAGAACGTTTTAAAATGCTATTAGGAAATCCTATATACGGTAATGATGCTCGTTATTTTTATGGATACATAGCCTATAAACAAGAAAACTTTGGTGAAGCAGAAGACAACTTAAGTCAATTAGCTAATGACGCTACTTATCAAGCAAAAGCTAACTATTATATTTTAGATATTAGTTTTAAAGCTGGTCGTTTTGATAAATCTGTTCAAATTGGTGAAAAATTATTAAACACTTCTAAAGACAAAAAAGAAGTTTCTCAAATTTCAAAAATTATTGGAGAAAGTTATTTTAACTTAAAGCAATACGATAAGGCTATTCCTTACCTTACAAAGTATAGAGGTACTAAAGGAAAGTGGACTAATACTGATTACTATTATTTAGGATACGCATATTATAAAAAGGGAAACTATGAAACTGCTATTAAAAATTTTAATAAAATTATTGGCGGTACCAATAAAGTAGCTCAAAATGCATACTATCATTTAGGAGAATGTTATTTAAGACTTGACAAAAAAGCTGAAGCTTTAAATGCTTTTAAAAATGCAAGTGAAATGGATTTTGATCCTAAAATTACTGAAGGTTCATGGTTAAATTACGCTAAACTAAGTTATGACCAAGGAAATCCTTATAAAAGTGTACCTGAAGTTTTAAAAGAATATTTGGCTAAATATCCTCTTTCTCCTGAAAATAGTGAAATTAGCGAACTTTTAATAACCTCATACTTACATCAAAGAGATTACGTAGGAGCTTTAGAATACTTAAACAGCAACAAGAAAAACCCTGAAAATGAAAAACTAGCTAATGAGGTTTCTTTATACAGAGGTATTCAACTGTTTAATGAGCAAAAGTTAAACGAAGCCAAACCTTATTTTTTTAATGCAACAAAAGCTGAAAATGCTATTACTGTTAATAAAGCAAATTATTGGTTAGCAGAAACTGAATATTTATTAGGCAACTATGATACTTCTTTAACTCAATTTTTATTAGTTACTGATGATTCTTCTGTGAGCTTCAATCAGTTAGATTATAATATTGGTTACACTTTTTTCAAATTAAAAAAGTATAGTGATGCTGCTAATCATTTTCAACAGTTTTTAGATAAAAAAAATGATAATAACGATTTAAATGACGATGCTTCAAATAGATTAGGAGATGCTTTTTATGCCACTAAAAAATATAACAAAGCAATTGCTGCCTATAATAAAGTTATTCAAGAAGGTGGTACTGGAGCAGATTATGCACAATACCAAACAGCTATGAGTTATGGTTTTTTAGGCAAAAGTGACGATAAAATAGAAAACCTAAGAAAAATTTCTAATAGTTATGAAGATTCTCAATTAAAAGATGATGCTTTATTTCAGCTAGGAAATACATATACAACAACAGGTAGTGTTCCTAAAGCGCAAGCTGCATATAATAGAATACTAACTAAACATCCTAAAAGCAGTTATGCTCCAAGTGTTTTACTTCGTCAAGGTCTTTTATATTACAACAACAATAACAACAACAAAGCTCTACAAAAATATAAAGCTGTTGTAGCTAAATATCCTAATTCAAATGAAGCTAAACAAGCGGTTACTAACGTTAAAAATGTATATATAGACATAGGTAAAGTTGATGAATATGCTTCTTGGGTTAAAAATGTAAAATTTGTAAATGTATCAAATGCCGAGTTAGACAATGCTACCTACCAATCTGCTGAAAACAAATTTCTAGAAAACAACACTAACAAAGCTATTGAAGGTTTTACAAATTACCTACAACGTTTTCCGAATGGAGTAAATGCTTTAAAAGCTCATTTTTATTTAGCGCAATCATTAAATAAAATTAAAAAAGGAACTGCTGCCAAACCACATTATGAATATGTAGCTGCACAAAGTAAAAATGAATTTACTGAAGAGTCTTTAGCTAAACTTGGACAAATTTACTTAGACAATGATGATTGGAAAAATGGAATTCGAATTCTACAACAATTAGAAAAAGAAGCAAACTATCCTCAAAATATCATTTTTGCGCAAAGTAATTTAATGAAAGGTTATTATAATGACAATAAGTACTCAGATGCAATTACCTACGCTGAAAAAGTTTTAAGTAATGGAAAAATAGATAACTCAGTTATAGAAGATGCTAAAATTATTATAGCTCGTGCATCACTTAAAACTGATGATTATCAAACTGCTGAAGAGTTCTTTATAGAGGTGAATAAAAAAGCCACTGGAAAACTGAAAGCTGAATGCCTTTTTTACAATGCTTTCTTCTTAAATGATCATAAAGAATACGATGAATCTAATAAAGCTATTCAAAATTTAATAGCTAATTATTCTAACTATAAATATTGGGGAGTTAAAAGCTATATTATTATGGCTAAAAATCATTACGCTTTAAAAGATGCGTACCAAGCAACCTATATTTTAGAGAATATTATTAAAAATTTCACTCAATATAAAGACGTAATTGAAGAAGCTAAAAACGAATTACGTACTATTAAAAATAAAGAAGCAAAAACCAACGAATCAGTAACTAAACAAAACTAACATTTGTTACAAACTAAAGCTAAACACTTGAAATCAATGAAAAAGCACGTATGGTTACTTGTTTTATTTACAATATCAATTGTAAATGCTCAAGATAAAAACACAAAGAAAGCAAAAGATACTATTATAAAAACAGAAGTAGTAAAAGTAATTACTTCTTATGTTCCCAAAATTACTGATGCTTTTAAAATAAAAGAAAAGCCTACAATTACGCACACGAAAGAAACTGAAAAGAAAAAATTAGATTATCAAATATTTTCTGTTCCTGTTGCTTCTACTTTTATTCCTAAAAGTGGTGCTTTAAAAAAGATAAGTCTAGGAAAACGTGAGCGCTTATATGATAATTATATCTCTGCAGGATTTGGTAATATCGTATCTCCTTTTATAGAAACATATATTAGAAAAAGTATGAATCGTGATAGTGAATCTGGTGTATATGCTAAACTTCTGCTATCACTAGACCCTGTTGAAAACACCAAACTAAGTAGTACTTACTATAATTTAGATATTGATTTATATCACCAACAAGTTCAACGTTATTTTGTTTGGGAAGCTGGATTAAATTTAGAACGAAATAAATATAATTGGTATGGATTGCCTACAAATATTGATTTCACAAATGGTACAATTGATGCTATTGAAGAAGCTCAAACATATGGATACTATAACCTTTATGGAAAAATTAATTTTGATGATTCATATATAGACACCGCTAACGGATCTGTTTCTTTCTTTTCAGACGCTTTCAGTAGTAGTGAGTTCAATATTGATGCTGCTGTTAATTTCAACTTTCCTTTAGAAGGAATTCATAGAAATTTAAATGACCTGTTACTAAAAACTTCTGTCAATTTTTTAGGTGGAAAATTTGCTAACGCATATGAAAGTCAAAATGAAATTAAATATAGTTTTTTAACTTTAGGAGTTAATCCTTATTATAAATTCAATATAAAAGATTTATCTATAAAACTTGGAGGTAAAGGATACTTTTCTATGGATATAGAAAAAACTGTAAACCATTTTTTATTATATCCTGACGTAGAAATATCATATCCAATTGTAAAAGACTTTGCTAATATTTTTATTGGAGCTACAGGAGGTCTAAAAAACAATACGTACAAGAATTATTCTGACAACAATCCATATGTTTCACCTACATTAGATGTCACTCAAACTAATGAGAAATATAATGCCTTTGGAGGAATTAAAGGAAAAATGAGTCAGCAATTTAGTTATAATTTTAAGGCTAGCTATTCCGATATTGAAGACAGACCTTTTTACACACTAAACTATTCTAAATCTGACGGAAAAAAATCTACTGGCAGCAATGGTTTTATCTTAAATGGTTATGAGTTTGGGAACTCTTTTAGAGTAATATACAATGACACTAAGTTAATTTCATTTTTTGGTGAAGTTGCTTTTGAAGGCATAAAAAACTTAACCGTAGGTGCTAACCTTGAATTCAATAAATTTACACTTGAAAATCAGTTACACCCATGGAACGAACCAAAAATTAAAGGTGAATTATTTGGAAGTTATAAAGTTGATAAATGGTATGCTGGAGCTAATTTATTTTTTGTGGGAGAAAGAAAAGGCGTACAATATGACGGTATAACACCTTCTCCCTTTACAACTGTAAATTTAAAAAGTTATATAGACATTAATTTTAATGGAGGGTACCATTTTCATGATGACTTTTCTGTTTTCTTAAATTTAAAAAACGTTTTAAACAACAACTATCAGCAGTATACAAACTTCGGGGTTCAAGGATTTCAAGCATTAGGCGGAATCACATGGAAGTTTGACTCATTGTTTTAAAATGAAAAGATTAATACAGTTATTAATTTTCATTTTACTAACTATAATCACTCAAGTTGGCGGTATAATTTTTATACTGTCAACTTTTTTATTTTTAAAAAACACTCCGTACAAAAAACTAAAAAACACAACAATTTTTATTGGAATATATTTAACAGCTACATTTATTTTAATACCACCTATCGCCTCTTTTTGTGGAAGAGAAAAAATAAGTAATTCTAGTTTTGTTTCTCCTCACTCCTACTTAACAATAGTATTAAACAGAAACTATGTAAGCACTCCCCTAAACAAATCATTACAAACTATAGGTAAAAAATTTAATGATAAATACCCGAATCTACAACTGGTATATCTAGATGCTAATTTTCCTTTTCTTAATGGATTTCCTTTACTACCTCACTTAAGTCATAATGATGGAAAAAAAATAGACCTTTCATTTATTTATAAAAATATAGCAGGAAAACATACTAATCAAAAACCATCCAACACTGGTTATGGTATTTTTGAAATACCTAAAGAGCAAGAAAAAAGCACTACTAATTTCTGTAAATCAAAAGGATATTGGCAATATGACTTCACTAAATACTTAACATTTGGTTCAAACAAGAGTTTGATTTTTTCAAATACAGCAAATGCATTTTTAATTAACTTAATTGCAAAAGATAAAAATGTTCAAAAAATTTTTATTGAACCTCATTTAAAAAAACGATTAAGTATAAGTTCTACTAAAGTTCCTTTTCAAGGTTGTAAGGCAGTTAGACATGATGATCACATTCATTTTCAAATTCACTAATACCTTAAACTCTACTAACTAACCTAGATTTAATATCTCCTACATAATAATTACCAGTTATTTAGTACTTACGCATGGTTCAAAAATTATTTTAAGTGTTTTTTAACACCGCTTTATTTATGCACCTAAGTTGCAAATTCAAAAGAAACTCTTATATTCGCAACTTAGTTGCTTTAATTATTTAATCCATGAAACTTACTTTATCTAAATCAGATAATATTGGTATTCTTGCTAGTACATTATGCATGCTTCATTGCATTGCTACTCCTTTTTTATTTATTGTACAAACTTGTTCAACGAGCTGTTGTAATGCAACACCAACTTGGTGGCAATGGATAGATTACATCTTTTTAACTATTTCTTTTTTTGCTGTTTATCATTCTACCAAAAACACTTCTAATACTATAATTAAACCTGCTTTATGGGTAAATTGGTTAGCTTTATTTATAGTAATACTTAATGAGAAAACACAGTTAATCAATCTTCATGAAACAATTAAATACATAGTAGCACTTTTACTAATGGGACTTCATTTATATAATCAAAAATATTGTCAATGTAAAAATGACAAATGCTGCACAAAACATGGATAAAAAACAAATTGAATTAATTGGAGACAACCACATAAGCTCTAACATAGAAACGCCTTTATTACCAAATGCTTTTGATAAATCTGATGATGAAAAGATTAAAAATATAGAGCTTTATTTTGGAAAAATAATGACTGAACTTGGACTCGATTTAACTGATGATAGTTTATCTGGAACACCATATAGAGTTGCTAAAATGTATGTGAAAGAATTATTTTATGGCTTAGCTCCAAAAAACAAACCAAAACTATCAATATTTGAAAATAAATATGGCTACAAAAAAATGTTAGTTGAGCAGAATATCACAATTGATTCAGCTTGCGAACATCATTTTTTACCCATAACTGGACATGCCCATATTGCGTATATCCCAAAAGATAAAGTAATCGGTTTATCAAAAATAAACAGATTAGTAGATTACTATGCACATCGCCCACAAGTGCAAGAAAGATTATCTCTACAAATTCTTAAAAATTTACAAAACGTTTTAAAAACAGATGATGTAATTGTAATGATATGCGCTAAACATCTATGTGTTTCTTCAAGAGGTATAAAAGATAAAGATAGCTATACAACAACTTTAGAGTATGGCGGATCTTTTAGTGATAAATTAAATCGTGACGAATTTATAAATATAATTAATAATCAAACACCATAAATTATGATAACTAAAGAACAAATAGTAAACATTCAAAATAGCTGGGGAGAAGGAGTTGTAAAAATTGGTTCATTAAAAGATAACAGAACTGAATGTGAAAATTTTGCAAGTCAATTTCTTGATGAACTTTATAACTTTGAATCTGGATTGGTATCATTTAAACCGACTAAATGTTCGTTAGAACAATTCAGACCCACAAAACCAGAGGCTTTATCTTATTTTATTGCTGGAGAAAATCGCGCTTGTGAAGAGGATAAAGGATTCGCTATACAGCCATGGACAAAAGTACGTTTTGAAAATTCTAATCTAATTTTAGAGGAAAATCGCGCATTAGCTATGGGTAACTATTTTTTTACTGATTTAAACGGTAGTGAAGCAAAAGTTGAATATACTTTTAGTTATAAACTTGTTAATGGAAAACTAAAAATTGATTTACACCATTCTTCATTCCCTTATAATCCTGAAGCTATAAGCTAATGCATAACCGTCTTTTCCTTTTATGTCCTACAGATTGTTTAGAATCTACTATCAACAATGAATTTAAGTGTAAAAATTATTTTTACACCTCACTAGGAAATTCTTTTGTTACTAATAATAAAACGATTGAGTATCTAAAGCAAACAATTAATAAACATAACATTAAAGAAATATCATTTATTTTATCTAGTAATAATGACATTATTAACGATGCATTAAGCACTCAAGATTTTTCTAAAATAAGGGGATTAAAAAGACTATACGATGAAATTATACAACAAAAAAAACATACTGAAGTATTGTGGAAAAATACAGATAGTCAGTTTTCAATTCTTTCTTATTTCTTGAATTATAAAATAAAAGAGTTACAGTTTGAATTAGGTGGTATTATAAATTCTAAGTTAAAAATTAATGGTAAGATTTACAATCGGTTTGAGAATGTTTTTGAAAACATTCATCCAAACCTAATTTGTATTCAAAAACATTACCTAAATTAAATACAAATGGAATACAACAGAAGAAAGTTTATTTCCTTTTTAGGCAAAGCTAGTTTAGGCGCTATTATTTCACCACCCTTTTTAATTAGCTGTGGTAAAAATAGTACTCCTTCAAATACTAAGAAAGTAGCTTATAAAAATCTTGAAAAACTAAAGAAAGTTACTTTAGAAGCTTTAGCTCCTACAAACGAAGATAATTTAGTATTAACTAAAGGATTAGAATATCATACCATAATAAAATGGGGGGATAAAATTAATGACACCGACACTTTTGGATTTAACAATGACTTTAATTGTTACATCCCTTTTGATGATAATAATCCTAAAGATGGATTATTATGGGTTAATCATGAATACGTAAACCCCCTTTTTGTCTCAAACTTTAATTATAGAGAATCCAAAAAACTTAATCAAGATAAAACAAAAGAACAAGTTGATAAAGAAATGTACAATGTTGGTGGAAGCATTGTAAGAGTTAAAGAAGAGAATGGAATATGGGAAATTGTTCCAAACGATCCACATAACAGACGAATAACAGCTAAAACTCCAATGAACCTTAACTGGGATCATCCTATTAAAGGAAAAAACACAGTTATTGGAACAAATAGTAATTGCTCTGGAGGAATTACCCCTTGGAAAACATTTATCACTTGTGAAGAAAATTATGATAGTTGCTTTGGTGAAACTAAATATGATGAAACAAATGTAGCTACTCATCAACCAAGTAACTATGGGTGGGAAAAATTTTACAATTACCCTCCTGAACATTATGGCTGGGTAGTAGAAATAGAGCCAAACAGTGGAGCTGCTCAAAAACATATAGCATTAGGAAGGTTTGCTCATGAATGTTGTACATTATATGAACTTAAAGATAAACGAGTAGTAGCATATACTGGAGATGATAAAAACGATGAACATTTATATAAATTCATTTCTTCAAAGCCACAATCTTTAAAAGAAGGTACACTTTATGTTGCCGACACTATCAATGGGAAATGGCTTGCATTAGACTGGGATAGTCAACCTATTTTAAAAGACAAATTTAAAAATCAAACAGAGGTTTTAATTAGAGCTAGAGAAGCTTCAAAGCTACTAGGTGCAACTGAATTAAACAGACCTGAAGATATTGAAATTGATCCAATAACAGGAAACATTTTTGTTTCACTAACTAATAACAAAAGTAAAGGTGATTTTCATGGTTCTATTTTAAAAATTGAAGAAAACAACTTTGCTTTTGATGCATTAACCTTTAAAGCTTCTACCTATAAAGCAGGTGGAGAAGCTAACGGGTTTTCATGCCCAGATAACTTAGCTTTTGATTTATCAGGAAACCTTTGGATGACTTCTGACATCTCTGGAAACTCTATGAACAGAGAGAATAAACCTTATGTTCCCTTTAAAAACAATAGCTTATTTGTAATACCACGACACGGTATAGATGCAGGAAAAGTAGTTAGAGTTGCCTCTGCTCCTATGGATGCTGAATTTACTGGACCATGGTTCTCTCCTGATGGTAAAACATTATTTTTAAGTGTACAACACCCAGGAGAACAAACTAGAGATCTAAAAAATCCTACAAGCAAATGGCCTTTTGATAAAGATGGTATTCCTAAACCAGCTGTTGTTGCTATTACAGGTGATTTAATCGAAAAAATGAATATGCTTAATAAAATAGAATCTTAATCAAGATTAAGAAATCATGAGGTATAAACTAGCTACAATTTTACTTTTTATTCTTTACAATTCTTATAATTTACATGCTCAAAATGGAAAAATTATAAAGAAAGAAAAACTTATTTTAAGTAAGTCAACACTAACAAAAATTCAAAGGGCTGATTCTAATATGATTTCAGCATTAAAAAAAGTTGAGTTTTATAGTATAACATACCTATCTGACTCATTAAAAATTAAAGGTTTTATTGCTAAACCAATTAGGGAAGGTAATTTTCCTTGTATTATTTCAAATAGAGGAGGTACTGGAAATTTTGGAGAATGGAACGAAATTGGCGTTGGTTTCTTTCTTGGAAAACTTGCAAGTTGGGGGTATGTTGTAGCAGCTAGTCAATATAGAGGAAATAGCGGTAGTGAAGGAAAAGAAGAAATAGGCGGTAGTGACGTAAATGATGTTTTAAACCTTATTCCAACTTTAAATGAAATTGAAAATGCGGACACCTCTAGAATAGGTATCGAAGGTGCTAGTAGAGGTGGCATGATGACCTACCTAGCCCTTAAAAAAACTTGTACTTTTAAAGCTGCAGTAGTTCTTGCTGGTGCAGCCAATTCGTTTACAGCTCTTAAAAATCGTCCAGAATTTGAAAAACATGTATACGCTAAGTATATTCCAAATTATAACGACAACAAAGAGAAAGAACTTAAAAAACGATCTGCTGTATTCTGGGCTAATAAAATGTGTAAAACAACACCAATTTTAATAATGCATGGAAGCTCAGATTGGCGTGTTCAAGCTACTGAATCATTAGAATTGGTTAGCAACTTATATAAGTATAAACATCCTGTCCGTTTTATTTTATTCGAAGGAGCTGATCATGGAATAAGAGAATTTCGTGATGAATTTTTCTCTCAAACTAAAAGTTTTTTTGATTATTACTTAAGAGATCTTAATGATTTACCAAACATGAAATTACACGGAAGATAAAAAGTTAAGTGCTTAATAAGCTTTCCTATAAACTTTAAGACTTTTACTCATGTGAATGCATTAAAAAAGTCGGATACTAAAAAAGAACATCTTTAAATTAAATTGAAATATAAACCATTAACTATTTCAAAAACAACATGAAAAAACTACCAGTAACAGTATTAAGTGGATTCCTAGGAGCTGGAAAAACCACATTATTAAACCATGTACTACATAATAAAAAAGGTTTAAAAGTAGCGGTAATTGTTAACGACATGAGCGAAGTTAACATTGATGCTCAATTCATTGAAAATGAAAATACACTATCTAGAACTGAAGAAAAACTAGTAGAAATGTCTAATGGTTGTATTTGCTGTACACTTCGTGAAGACCTTATGGTAGAAGTAGAAAAACTAGCATCTCAAAATAAATTTGATTATCTATTAATTGAAAGTACAGGTATAAGTGAACCTATTCCAGTTGCACAAACATTTAGTTTTGAAAGTGAAGATGGGAAGATAGATCTTAGTCGTTTTAGTTATATAGACACAATGGTTACAGTTGTTGATGCTTTTAATTTCTTAAAAGATTTTTCAAGTTCAGATTATCTTACAACTAGATCACTTACAAATATAGAGGGTGATAATAGAACTATTGTAAATTTATTAACTGATCAAATTGAATTTGCAAACGTAATCATCATTAATAAAATTGATCTTGTAACCACTGAACAAGTAGAAGAACTTCATGCTATTATTCATAAATTAAATCCAGAAGCTGAAATCATTACAACTAATGAGTCTCAAGTTGAATTAAAAAATGTTCTTAATACTGGCTTATTTGATTATGAAAAAGCAGAAGCATCAGCTGGTTGGGTAAAAGAGTTAGAAAATGAACATGTCCCAGAAACTGAAGAATACGGTATTGGATCTTTTGTATTCAGAAATAAAAAACCATTTCATCCAGAACGTTTTTTAACCTACTTAAACCAACATTTCCCACAAAATATTATCAGAAGTAAAGGCTTATTTTGGCTAGCTTCAAGACCTAATCAAGCTTTATTATGGAGTTCTGCCGGAGGCTCTTGCAAAGCTGATAGCGCAGGTGTTTGGTGGGCTTCCATGCCTTTTTCTGAACGAATTAACTATGCTTCATTTACTGAAAATAAAGATTTAATTGAATCAACCTGGGATTCTTCTTTTGGGGATAGAAAAATAGAGTTAGTTTTTATTGGACAACATCTAAACAAAATAAAAATGATCAAAGAATTAGAAAATTGTTTGTTAACAGATTTAGAAATACAAGCTTGGAAAAAACAGTTATTTCCTAAACAAGACCAATGGCCAATAGCTATTTAAATTTCCTATAAAGAATATAAAAACATAAGATGTTACAAACAGAATACCTTACTTTTCAATATAAAAAAGGAAATCAAATTTTTAAATTTCCAAATATTACTTTAGAAAAACGAGAAAACTTGCTCATTTTAGGGAAATCTGGTATTGGAAAAACAACACTACTACATCTTTGTGCTGGTTTATTAACTCCTCTTTCAGGAAAAATAACAATCAACAAAACAGACATTAATTCACTATCAAATAATGAATTAAATACATTTAGAGGTAAAAACATTGGGCTTGTTTTTCAAAAAAATCATTTAGTTCAATCTTTAAATGTATTTGAGAACTTACAAACACGTCTTTTTTTCAGCAAAAAAAACACAACTAACAAAGAGATTGAAGATCTATTGAAGCAGTTAGATATTTATGATTTAAAAAACAAAAAAGTAAACAAATTAAGTGAAGGTCAATTACAGCGACTAGGAATAGCTTTATCTATAATTCATAATCCCAAAGTTATTTTAGCTGATGAACCCACCTCTAGTTTAGATGATCAAAACTGTAATACTGTTATTAAAATTTTAAAAGAGCAGGCAAAACTAACAAGTGCTAATTTAATCGTTATTACTCACGATCATAGACTAAAATCACACTTCCAAAACTCAATTACATTATGAACATTTGGAAAATTAGTATTCAAAATATAAAATCAAAACCATTATATAGTTTTTTAAGCATTTTTATTTTATCGCTAAGTGTCACCCTTCTTTTAGGTATTCAACAATTAAAAAAATCTTTTGAAACTCAAATTGAAAATAACTTAAGCCAAATTGATTTAGTTATTGGAGCCAAAGGAAGTCCTTTACAGTTAACCTTAGCTTCTGTATTACATATAGATAACCCAACTGGGAACATTCCTTATGAGGATGCCAAAAAAATAGGTAAAAACTCAATGATTAAACTTGCAGTTCCTATTTCTTATGGAGATAATTACAAAGGATATAGAATTGTAGGTACAACAAATCAATTTATCTCTCTTTATAAAGCCGAGTTAAAAAAAGGTCGTAAAGTTCAAAAAGCTATGGAAGTGATTTTAGGAAATACCGTAGCTAAGGAATTACACCTAAAAATAGGAGATTCTTTTTTAAGTTCTCATGGACTAATAGAAAATAATATAGAGGTACATTCAGACAAGTTAACGATAGTAGGTATTTTAAAACCAACGCAAAAAGTAATAGATCGCTTAATAATTACCAATTTAGAAAGTGTATGGGAAACACATGATCATGGTAACAATGAGCATCATGAAGAACAAGAACATCATGAAGAGCATAAACACCATGAAGAACACGAAGATAAAGAAATCACCTCTTTATTAGTAACTTTTAAAAATCCAAGAGCTTTTTTAACTATTCCTAGAAAAATTAATAAGCATACTAGTATGCAAGCTGCTTTGCCTAAATATGAATTGGGGAAGTTATATAAATACACAAACATTGGACTTCAAACTATTTCTTGGATAGGTTATTTAATTCTTATAATTTCTTGTGTTATTATTTTCATAAGCTCCTATAAAATGATAAAAGAACGAGCTTTTGATTTAGCTATTTTACGAACTTATGGAGCTAATAATTATCAATTAATTAAGATGGTAATTTACGAAGGTGGAATTATAGTATTAATTGCTTTTTTATTGGGGTTCCTATTAATCAAAATAGCATTAGGAACTATCGTTAGTTTAATACAAATTAGTAACCAACAAATTATACTTCAAGAATTAGTTTTTAAAGATTTTTTGCAAATAGCTTCGTTTGTTTTCTTAATGGTCTTTCTTTCCATTTCTTTAGCTATTTATCCAATAATAAACATGAATATATCTACAATTTTAAGCAATGAGAAATAAAGTTCTTTTTATGTTTTTTTTCCTATCTTTTTATTTGATCTTTGGTCAGCAAAAAGTAACTTGGAAAGATTTATCTAAAGTAAAATTTACGAAAAAATATTTTCCTGATTATGATGAAACCTTATTGCATCCAAAATTTTCAGACTCTGTTAAAGCTTTAGATGGAAAACAAATAACTATTACTGGTTATTTTTTAAGTTTAGACCTTAGCGAAAAATACAACATCTTATCAAAAGGTCCAATGTCTGCTTGTTATTTTTGTGGTATTGGTGGCCCAGAAACCACCATAGAACTACAATCTAATTTTAAACTAAAATTTATAACAGACAATATAGTATCAATAACAGGAACATTAAAACTTAACGACTCAGATGTTGAACATTTTAATTATATACTAACTAACTGTAAAGGAACATTAGTTAAATAAAATTTTATTTAAATGAAATTATCATATTTATTTTGTTTTTTTTTGGCAATTACTTCCTGTAAAAAAAACAATACACAACTCACCAAAATAACTGCTAAAACAATAGCAATTGATAGCACAATACAATCTTCAGAAAAAATAGAAGACACTATAGCTCCTTACAAAAAAAAGCTAGCAGATAATATGTCTAAAGTACTAAGTTATACGCCAGAAAAATTAACTAGACAAGGTATTAATATGCAAAGTAATTTAGGAAATTTATTAGCTGATTTATGTATTGAAATGGCTGCCCCAATTTTTAAAGAGAAAAGCAACACCTCTATTGATTTTTCTATGTTTAATCATGGAGGAATACGTGCAACAATTCCTGCTGGAAAAATAACAAAAGAACACGCTTTTAAATTAATGCCTTTTGAAAATGAGCTCGTAGTAGCAGAAATTACAGGAAACAAAGTAATTGAACTTGTTAATTATTTCATCGAAAACAAAGTAGCGAACCCCCTATCGAAAAATATAGAATTAACAATTAAAGAAAACAACTACTCTTTAAAAATTAATGGTGAAATATTCGATAAAAATAAAACATACTCTGTATTAACATCTGATTTTTTACAAGGCGGTGGTGACAAAATGATTTTTTTTAAAAACCCAAAAAAGTTAACAAAATTAAACTACAAAGTTAGAGACGCTATTATCAACTACTTTAAAAAAGTGGACACCCTGAAAACCTCAATAGATAACCGCATAATTATTAAATAATGAAAAGACGTGATTTTATTAAACAGTTAGGAGGAGCTTCAACACTTGCTATGATTGGTGGATTAACATTACCGTCATTTATTCCAAAAAAACAAAAACATATCACCATTCTACATACAAATGACACACATAGTCATATTGAGCCTTTTAAAGCAAATCATACTAGATACGCAAATAGAGGTGGTGTTTCTAGACGCGCGTCTTTAATTGAACAAATACGATTAGAAAACAAAAACACTTTGCTTCTAGATGCTGGAGATATTTTTCAAGGAACTCCTTATTTTAATTATTTCGAGGGTGCTCTTGAATTTAAACTAATGAGTATGCTGAAATACGATGTTGCCACTATTGGAAATCACGATTTCGATAATTCTATAAATGGCTTATATAAACAGCTCCCAAATGCTAAATTCGACTTTGTCTCTGCTAATTACGATTTTAAAAACACTGTTTTAGATACACACGTAAAACCCTACAAAATCATTTTTAAAGATGGTATTAAAATAGGAATATTTGGATTAGGTATTGAATTGGATGGATTAGTAGACAAAAGAATGTACAAAGAAACTACTTATCTAAATCCTATTGAAATAACCCAAGACATAACAAACACCCTTAAAAACGAAGAACACTGTGATTTAATTATTTGTTTATCTCATTTAGGATATTATTATAAAAACAATCCTGACACCATTTCTGATTTAAACTTAGCTAAAGCTACTAAAAATATTGATTTAATTATTGGGGGGCATACACATACATTTTTACCTAAACCAACTATTATAAGAAATATTGACGATAAAAATACTCTTATCAATCAAGTTGGTGCTTACGGAGTCAATCTAGGTAGAATTGATTTTTATTTTGATGAAAACAATAATAAAACATCTAATGGAACTACTATTTTAGTATAAAAAAGTTAACTAATTTTACTCGAATTTACATAAATAACCAAGACGTAAACTATATCCATTACATATTACTCTAATAATTATTAGTAATTTAGTTTCCTAAAAAAACTAATGTTAACAAAAGTTTCTTTCTATATAACCGCTATAGTTTGTTTAATTACTGCTTTTGTAATTAAACGTGTATACTTTAAAGAAAAAAACAAAAACACTGATACCAATTCAATACAGGGTATTAAGTGGTTTGCTTTAGCTATTTTTTCTTGGGGAGCAGGTGCTTTTATAAATATAATTTTAACTTCTGTTTTCAATATTTCTACTAACCATAAAATTATTATTAGTCTAGGAGTTTTCTTCTCATTAGTTAATTCTTTGTTTATATTAATGTCTATACCTTCAATAGAACATTATGAAAAAAGAAGTATTGTTATTAGAATCATAGAACGATTCACTAATAGAGAAGTTTTTATAATTTTCGGAGGAATTTTAGGTATGATTGCTTCCGTATTTTTAATTTCATTTTATAGTAATAACAATGAAAATGCAAGTAATAATGTAATTTGGTTAATTGATATCCCAATTTCATTAGTTGTTGCATTTTCTTTACTTCAAGAGTTGAATAAAGCATTCAAAAATAGAGGTATGCGATTTATGTACCTCCCTACTTTTGCTTTATTTGTTTTAATAATAATTGCAGTTACCCACAGAATTATTCCTGAAACTCAAATTCAATATTGGATACCTTTAAGCACATGGAACATATTAGGAATTGTTACTGCACTATCTTTTAAATTTTTATTCATCCTATTGTTCACAATACTTTTATACAGCTGGAAATTATTAGCCGAAAAAGAAGAACAACAATCTGAATTTATAAAAATAAAAACGATAAAAGAGACATTAGAGAAAGACAAAGAAACTCTATTAATAGCAAATGAAAGTCACTTAGACACAATAAAACACTTAAAATCCGAAATAGATCAACAAAAAAAGAAGTATAAAAAGTTAAAAAAATCTTCAAAAGTTGAACTATCTGATCGTCAAAAAGAAGTATTAGCAAACCTTGGTGTTTGTGGAACAAAAAAATCATATACCGAAATTGCAGAAGCTATGAATATTAGTGTAGATGGATTTCAAGCTCATATTTACCAAATAAAAAAAGCCTTAAATGTCTCTGGGTCTGACGGAAAAGAACAATTAATAAGTTATGCTATTGATAAAAACCTGTTAGGTTTTGCCACTATTTCCTGTAGTTAAATTAAATACTTAATCATATACTTAACCATACAAACTCTTATTTTCATCAATGCGTAACCTTTTATTTTAAACTGATTATAAGCAATTTAGCAGAAATCAATTTAAAACATCCATGAAACGTTTAATTACTTTTATTACCTTATTCATTTCTCCATTAATTACTGTAGCTCAAAACACAACTCAATCTTTAGATCAAAAAATCAATCAATCTTTTCATAATGCTACTAGTTGGTTTACCGATACCATACTATATCAAATCCCTATTACAGAAAACATAGCTATTCCTTGGGTTTTAATAATTCTAGTTGGTGGAGCATGTTATTTTTCAATTTATTTTAAAGGAATTAATTTTAGTGGTTTTTTTACAGCTATAAATGTAGTAAGAGGAAAATACGACAGCATAGATAAACCTGATAATAAAACAGACATTGCTAAAACCATAAAAGTAGAAGGCAATGGAGAGGTTTCTCATTTCCAAGCATTAACTGCTGCCCTATCTGCTACAGTTGGATTAGGAAATATTGCTGGAGTAGCAATTGCTTTATCTATTGGTGGTCCTGGTGCTACATTTTGGATGATTATTGTTGGTTTATTAGGAATGGCTTCTAAGTTTGTCGAATGTACTTTGGGAGTAAAATACAGAGAAATAGAAACTGATGGAACTGTATTTGGAGGCCCTATGTATTACCTTAAAAACGGTTTAAAAGAACTTGGCCTTAATAAAATTGGAAAAACTCTTTCTATAATTTTTGCTATAATGTGCGTTGGAGGTTCATTTGGTGGTGGAAATATGTTTCAAGTAAATCAAGCTTTTAAATTATTTGAATATGTTACTGGTGGTGAGCAAAGTTTTATTTATGGTAAAGGTTGGTTATTTGGACTGGTTATGGCCATATTTGCTGGGATCGTTATTATAGGTGGTATCAAAAAAATAGCAAAAGTAACAGACAAAGTGGTGCCTGTAATGGTATTAGTATACGTGATAGCTGTAATCATAATTTTATCAATAAATTACACACAAATTCCAGTTGCTTTTAACCAAATCATAGAAGGTGCTTTCAATCCTACAGGAATTGCTGGAGGAATGGTTGGTGTACTTATTCAAGGGTTCAGAAGAGGTGCGTTTTCTAATGAAGCTGGTATTGGTTCATCATCAATTGCACATGCAGCTGTAAAAACAAATTATGCAGCTAGTGAAGGTTTAGTTGCCTTGTTAGAGCCATTTATTGATACTGTTCTTGTATGTACAATGACAGCTTTAGCTTTAATTATAACTGGACAAATAACACCTGGTAACACCATTTCGTTTGAACAAGGGGCAATACTTACTTCTAAAGCTTTAGAAAGTGGAATTTCATGGTTTCCATACATACTAACAATAGCAGTAATTTTATTTGCTTTCTCATCTATGATATCTTGGTCTTATTATGGTTACCAAGCTTGGTCTTATCTTTTTGGAAGAGAAAAAAGAACAGGAAATGTTTATAAAATTATCTTTTGTATTTTCACTATTATTGGTGCAGCTGCTAGTTTAAATGCTGTGATTGATTTTTCAGACGCCATGGTTTTTGCTATGATGGTTCCTAACATGATAGGTTTAATTTTACTAGCTCCTAAAGTTATTAAAGAGCTTAAAAGGTATAAATCTGCCATACAAAACAATTTATCTTAATTCTATTTTGTAGATTTATAGCATATAAAGATCTAGATTTAAATGAAAAAATTAACCTTACTAACTATTGCTTCTGTTATTATATTCTCTTGTAAAACAGAACAAAAAGAAATATCAAAATCCCCCGCTAAATTTTCCGTTGAAGAAAAAAAAGATTCAACCAATATTAAACATCTTTTTAATACTGCTTTAACCCAAGGAAAATCTTATGAATGGCTACGAGATTTAACATCAAATATTGGAGGTAGATTATCAGGTTCTCCTGAAGCAGCAAAAGCAGTAATTTGGGGTGAAAAAATAATGAATGAAGTTGGTCTTGACTCAGTTTGGTTACAACCTGTAATGGTTCCTCATTGGGTTCGTGGAGAAAAAGAAGAGGCTAATTATACAATTAACGGTAATAAAATTAATGTTCCTATTTGTGCTTTAGGGTTCTCTATTGCTACTCCAACAAATGGAATAACTGCTGAAGTTATTGAAGTTAAAAGTTTAGAAGAAGCTAAAAAACTAGGAGATAAAGCAAAAGGCAAAATTGTTTTTTTTAATGGTGCTTTTGACAATACTCTTATACACACTTTTAAAGCTTATGGAGGTTGCGTTGGTCAACGTTTTGCTGGCGCATCTGTTGTTGGACCTTTTGGAGCAAAAGGGATGATTGTTCGTTCAATGACCAACGGTATTAATGATTACCCTCATACAGGGTCTATGGGATATGGAGATATTGCTAAAGAACATCAAATACCAGCAGCTGCTATTAGTTCTAGAGGTGCTGAAAACTTAAGTAAACACTTAAAAAACAACCCTAATTTAAAATTTTACTTTAAACAAAGTTGTAAAACCTTACCAGACGCTCCTTCTTTTAATGTAGTTGGAGAAATTAAAGGAAGTCTAAACCCAGATAAAATAATGGTAGTTGGTGGACATCTAGATTCTTGGGATCTAGGCGATGGTGCTCATGATGACGGAACTGGAATAGTACAATCATTAGAAGTAGCTTACTTATTTAAAAAAAATAACATAAAACCCAAAAACACAATTCGTATCGTTTTCTTTATGAATGAAGAAAATGGTATGAAAGGAGCTACAGAATATGCTCGTTTAGCAAAAGAAAATGGTGAATTACATATTGGTGCATTAGAATCGGATGCAGGAGGTCATACGCCTAGGGGTTTTTCAATTGATGCCAACCAAAAAAATGTTCATTTACTACAAAGCTGGAAGAAACTATTAGCACCATACGGTTTACATGATATTGATAAAGGAGGAAGTGGAGCTGATATCGGTCCATTAAAAGACGACCATGTTACTTTGGTTGGTTACCGCCCAGATTCTCAACGTTATTTTGATTATCATCATACGGTTACAGATACATTTGACAAAGTAAATAAAAGAGAATTAGAATTGGGAAGCGCATCAATGGCTAGTATAATTTATTTAATGGATAAATATTTATACACTAATGAAACATTGAAACCTTAATCATGAAATATTTAATTTTAACGTTAAAAATTCTTTTAGCTATTTTTTTAATTTATGGTGGTTTTAATCATTTCTACAACCCTAATTTTTACAATGGATTCATTCCAGATTTCTTACCTAATTTAGCTATAAACTATATAATAGGAGCTATTGAAATACTTCTAGGAATTGGACTTTTTTCAAAAGGGTATAAAAAGAAATCGGCTTATGGTATATTTTTATTAATGATACTATTTATGCCTATACACATATGGGACTCTTTAAAAGAAGAACCAGCTATTGGATCAAAATCTGCTTCTTATATAAGAATAGGTGTTCAAATTTTATTCATAATTTGGACTTACCTTATATACAAAACTGAAGAACACAGGTCGTAAATCTTAAATAAAACATTTTTAGTTTAGCTATATGAATTTATCATATAGCTTTTTTTTTATAAAAAAAACACTAATAAAAGTAAAAGTTCGACTCTCTATTCCTCTTTTTTATATTTAAATACAGTAAGTGTTTTTAAACTCTCCCTCCTTCTAATTTTCATTCCTAAATGAACAAGATTATCTATTATTCTTAATTTTCTTCAAAAAAAATAAAAAAAAATAAAAAAAATCACAACTCAAACAACAACACTATCAAGCTAAAAATAAACCACTTAATTCCCTTACAATTTCATTACCTCAATAATCATAGCGTTTAAACCTACTTTTTAACAAAAAAATAATTAGGGTGTTATTGTCTTTGCTTGTTTAACCTACACGGCTATTAAAAATCTTCATTAAAAACTTCACCCATCACGGACCAGTGCATAGGGTGAATAAACCTATTTTACAATTAAAAACAATCATTTATGAAAAACAATCAAAAACAGCTATTTTTTAAACAAAAAGTATTTTTACTTCTTTTTATTACATTTTTTACCAATCAAACTATTTCAGCACAAGAAAAATTTAGAGTAAGTTTATCTGGAGGAGGAAACAGTAACGACATAACCTACAGTGCTAGCAATAGAGTAAACACAGAATATACTGGAAATACTGGATCTTATTTTAAAGCTGGATTTAATTTTAAAGTTTACAAAAATATAAGCATCCAAACTGGATTAACTTATATTAACAAAAATTACAAATACCAAAGAACAGGTGCTCAAGAAGGAATTGGTACACTTCATAGAGCTAAATATTTTAATATTCCTGTAATGGTAGGAATTCAACCTTTACATAATGCATTAAAAAACACAAAATTCAATTTTGAAGTTTTTGCAGGAACTTATGTGGGTTGGTGGAATTCTTTAGAAAGAGAAAGTACTGTTGAAGTTTTTGGAGGATTAAACTTTAACGGTTTCCCTAGAAAAACAGTAATAGAATCTTATGATTTTGATAAAAATGAAAATCAATTTAACAGAGTAGATTACGGTTTACAAGCTGAAACTAGATTTGGTTATAACGTTTATAAAAATTTGAGTGTATTTATTGAGTACTCTTTTATGTATGGACTATCTGACAACCAAAAGAAACAATTAAGAAAAACGTCTAACTATTATTACACTACCTCTAATTACGGTATTGGAATATCTTACAACTTTTAATATTAATTATTATGAAAAAAATCACATACATTTTACAAATATTTATAGTATTAATATCTTTCTCTACACTACAATCTTGTAGAGAAGACTCATTAGAAATTGCAGAATTGAATAGAACAGCTGTAAATAGCTATTCTGATCTTTTCAATGCTTTTTGGGATACTATGAACAACGATTATAATTATTTCAACGAACAAGAAGAAAACTGGGATGATATTTACAGAAAATACAGTCCTAAATTCAAAGCTTTTTCTACTTTTAATAAAGCGAACGTTGATCCTATTTTAGCTGAAAAAGAAGCTAATTTAGCTTTTAAATATTTTGCTGAAATTATCACTAATAAAATATTAGATCAACACTTTGGATTAAGTGTTGTAATTCCTATACCTAGTGTAAAGTCATTAAATCGTCAAACTACTATGACAGAATCATTTGTAAGTAACATGACTTACAAATATACTGAAGAAGATGGTTTTGTAAACTTAGGTAGAACTCAAAGAAACCCAAGAGTAAGTCAACGTGACGTAAGAAGGGTTATGGGGCTTCAAAAATTAGATCCTGCATCTATATATGTTGGTGGTCCACTTTTAGCTGGATTCTTAAAAAGTGATCCTGAAACTATGTACATTCAATTATCTCAATTTAATGTTATTAGTCATGCTATTAATGATGGGGCTTTTCCAATCTTAAAAGATATTAACAGTCTTTCAGGAATCAACCAATCATATTTCAAGGCTTTAAAAGACTTAGACAATACATCTGGTTCTCAATTTGAAAACATGATGAATGATAATTTAAGTGAACTTAAAAAATTAGTTTCAACAGTTATCGCTTCAAACGAATATAAAAATTACACTACTGCTCTTGATAAATTCAAAAGCACTGAACTTGTTGACGATCTTGAAGCAAGCTTAACTCCTTTAGCTAACTTTACAACTACTGCTAAAGCTAGTTTTGATACTAAAAACGATGCTGTTTTACCTTTATTAAGAGCATACTACAACAACCCATCAACTACTGCTGGTCAAAAAGCTGCTGTTAATGAGTTATATGGTATATATGTAAAACGTATAAAAAGTTACCAAACTATTTCTAGTTTCATCTTTTCTACAACTTTATGGGGAATTTTTCCAATAACTAATGATTTTGATGATGTATTAAGTTCTATAGCTAGAAACTATTCTTTCGATCTTTATAAAAAAGTATATAATCCAATTGCAAACGGTAAAGTAAAGAAAGTTGTTTTAGACTTAAGAAGTAATGGTGGTGGTGCTGTAATTGATGCACGTATATTTACAGAAAGATTTGTAACCCAACAAAAAGTTTGGGGATATCAAAGAACAAAAGAAGGTAATGGTAGATTTAACTATAGCCCATGGGTGCCAGTTGAAACTAATCCTCATAAATTCGGAATTAAGCAGAATGTACCTACAGCTATTTTAATTGATGAATCATCAGTTAGTATGTCTGAAATCAGTACAATGATGATTAAATCTCAAGGAAACCATGTAACAATTGTTGGTGACAACAGTGCTGGTGGAACTGCTGGTTTAGGTGGTCAAGATACTTTTAATGGTGGAAATAGATTAAATAATGGATATTTAAGTTTCTACATGCCTTTAATGGCTTTCCAAGATAGTAACGGAAAGATTGTTGAAGCTGTTGGGGTAACTCCTGATGTAAAAGTAATTCCTACTCAAACACAAGTTGATCAATTAAGTACTACTTTTATTGATCCTGCTTATAATGCAGCATTAAACGCGATTAAATAAGAAAAAATAATTCTTATCATATTTTTAAAAAGGAAAACTAATTAGTTTTCCTTTTTTTATTTAAAATAAACAATAAAATTTAAATACTTTTGAAACACTATCCACTACTTAATCTAATTTTGAATGAAAAAATTAATACTTCCACTACTACTTACTTCTTTTATCATTTCTTGTAGCCAAAAAGAAAAAGCAGATTTAATTATAACAAACTCTATTACCTACACAGTAAACAATAATTTTGATAAAGCTGAAAGTTTTGCAATAAAAGACGGGAAATTTATAGCTGTTGGAACCAATACGGAAATTCAAGAAAAATATACCTCAACCAACATTATAGATGCTAAAAACAAACCTATTTACCCTGGATTCATAGATGCACATTGCCATTTTTATGGATTAGGATTACAACAACAAAAAGTAAATTTAGTTGGTACTAAAAGTTATGATGAAGTTTTACAAAAACTGATAGACTTTCAAAAAAAGAAAAACACCTTATTTATTACTGGTAGGGGCTGGGACCAAAACGATTGGGAAATTAAAGAATTTCCAACAAAAGATAAACTAGACAAACTATTTCCTTCAATACCTGTAGCTATTAGAAGAATTGATGGACATGCAATGCTAGTAAATCAAGTTGCAATTGATTTAGCTGGAATAACTATCGATTCAAAAATAGACGGCGGAGAATTTATTAAAAAAGAAGGTAAACTTACTGGTGTTCTTATTGATAACGCTATGAATTTTATCAAAGTACCGCAACCTAACAAAGCTGCTCAAATACAAGCTCTTAAAGATGCTGAAAAAATTTGTTTTGACTTAGGACTAACTACAGTAGATGATGCTGGCTTAGATAAACAAGTAATTGAACTTATAGATAGCTTGCAAAAAAGTGGAGATTTAAAAATGCGTATTTACGCAATGATTTCTAACAATAAAGAGAACTTAGATTACTATCTAAATAAAGGAATTATTAAAACTAACAGACTTAATGTACGCTCAGTAAAAGTATATGCTGATGGAGCATTAGGTTCACGTGGAGCTGCTTTAAAAGATCAATATTCTGATAAAAAAGGACATTTTGGAGCTTTAGTGAACTCTTATGAGAATTTACAAAAGCTGGCTTTAAGAATTTCCAATTCTAAATATCAAATGAACACTCATGCCATTGGTGATTCTGCTAATTACGTTATGCTTAAGACCTACAACAATGTTTTAAAAAACAAAGGAGATAGACGCTGGAGAATTGAGCATGCCCAAATAGTAGACTTAAAAGATTTTCATCATTTTAAAAATATTTTACCATCTATTCAACCAACACATGCTACTTCTGACATGTATTGGGCAGAAGATAGAGTTGGTTCACACAGAATAAAAGGTGCTTATGCTTACAATGATTTATTAAAGCAATATGGTAAGGTAGCATTAGGTACTGATTTTCCTATTGAAAACGTAAGTCCGCTATACACTTATTATGCTGCTACCATTAGAAAAGATTTAAAAGGGTATCCAGAAAACGGATATCAAATTAACAATGCTTTAACTAGAGAGGATGCTTTAAGAGGAATGACGATATGGAATGCTTATGCGAATTTTGAGGAATCTGAAAAAGGAAGTATTGAAATTGGAAAAGTAGCTGATTTTGTAATTTTAGAAAACGATATTATTACTATAGAGGGTAACAAAATTCCAAAAACTAAAGTAAAATCCACCTATATCAATGGTGAAAAGGTTAATTGATGCATCTTTTTTCTAAAAGTTTAGTCTATTGATAAAACTATTTCAATTATGACTAAACAACAACAAAAGAAAGAATTTCACAATCAGCTATTATTAAGTAAAATGGCACTTAAAAGTAACAACTTTGAAGTGTCATTTTATCATTTAGAAAACGCTCATATCTTAGGTCAAAAACATATTTATAGACACACAGTATCTCACTACTGGATGTTAATTTTTGGATTGAAAACAAAAAACTATAAAGAAACGATTGGTCAATTTTTTAGAATGATAGCCTCTATTTTATTCACCTTAATATGGGTTCCAACAGGTAACACAGGTGGCACAAACATTTCTCCTTTAAAACCAATTCCAATTAGAAAAGAGCTTAAAAAATTTTTCTTAAACTAATTGCATCTTTTTAAAGTATTTCTGGTCTACTATATGAATTTAAAATATAAACACCATGAAATATAAAAACCAATGTACTTGCACTTGTGAAGGGTGTAAAACTGGAAGTTGCTTAAATTGTACTTGCGAAAACTGCACTTGTAACAATTGCAACTGTTAATCAATTAATTTGTTAACTCTATAACAGAAATTATTCTTACCTTTAAGAGTAGTTTCTGTTTTATTAATAAACACTAAAATGACAACAAAACAGGTTTGGACTAAATACGCTAGTGATCTTAGAAATTTTATTCTAGGTAAAGTAAAAAACACGACAGTTACTGAAGATATTTTACAAGATACTTTTATAAAAATACACACCAAACTTCATACTCTAAAGAATATTACCAAATTAAAGCCATGGATTTTTAGTATCGCTAGAAATTCAATTATGGATTATTTTAAAAGTATCAATAGAGTTTCTGAATTTACAAATTCAGAAACAGAAACTTATATTGAAGAAAATAGCCATACTGAAAAAGATTGCTTACGCGGTATCTTACAAAACTTACCTAAAAAATATCGAAATCCTTTATTTTTATCCGATATAAAAGGATTAAAACAACAAGAAGTAGCAAACTATTTAAATCAAAGCTTACCTACAACAAAATCACAAATACAACGTGCTAGAAAATTAATCGCCCAAGGCTTTATGGATTGCTGTGGTTACGTATTAAATGAAGAAGGAAAACTAGTAGGTGAAGTTCAAGATAAAGATGATTGTAAGATTTGTGGATAACACTTCTTAATTCATCTTTTTTATCCTTCTACATTAAAAAAAATCTCTTAAAAAATAAGTTAAACAACTTACCTACTTCTTTCTATACCTAATTACCAAACTCATATGTTCGAATACATGGCTTCTATATAATTTTCTAAAAATTCTATTCATTAATTCCTCAACTTTAAATTGAAATCAAAAAAATATATTTCAATACATCTTAACATAGTTATTGTAAGTGCATATCACTTAACCCTATTTAGTACCATAAATTAAAATAAGCAAAAGGTTCGTAAATCTTCCAATTTACCAACACTCTTTAATCATGACGTAAGTCTACTTAAAAGTTAAAAATAATTAGAGCCAGTAACTAATGTATGAAACGGGGCGAAACCGAAAAGCCACAAGAGTAGGAATTAACATCAGATTCACATTATGAAAAATTACCGACTACAAAAAAACATTTCATTTTTCTTAACATTATCACTAACAGCATTGGTATTTATAACATGTACCAGTAGTACCTCCGAACCTATAAAACTTGGTGAGAATATAAGTAGAGAACAAGCAATATTTGTGATACGACATTGTGAGGATATTGACCCTCCGTTTCCAAATAATAATGGTAAAGGTTACAATTATATTCTTCCTTCAAAGAAAACCATAAATGTACCACACATACGATTAAGTCAACCTGGTTTTAAAAAAGCTGACCTTATTGGTAAGGTACTTTCCAAATGGATTAATGACAATACAAACTTCCTACCTATTGGGCAAGTAACTACACAAAACCCACTTGGCTCTAGTACAACTCAGAATCCTTTTTGTACAGCATTCCCAACAATAAATCCAGGTATACTACCAGGTTTTACTCACCAAAACCCGAATCCAAACCCTAATAAAAGTCCAGATCCAAATCAACCAACCTATCCTGATATGGCTAAACTTCCTACGAAAGTCAATTTTTTCAATGGTATTAAAGACCTTAAAGAAGCCATGACTAAAGACTTCACTGGAACATTATTTGTTGACTCTAACCATTCTACATTCGTTACAATGACTCGCCAAACATTGTTTAGCCCATGTTCAAGTTCTGATAAGACATGTACCGACACTAAAAAACATACTCTTGATACCTCTCTATTCTTAGGAACTCTTACTAATAGTAGCGACTTTGATAAAATAGTGTATCCTTTAAAAGGGAAAACATTATATATTTTTTCAAAAATAAATATCTCTTCAAAAAAATTCGATAAACTAGAAGTATTCAGCATAAACGATGATGGAACAATCACTAGTAATTAGTAAAATCCTTTCTTTAAATAATGAGCTCTATCAAAATCTCCTAAAGCTAAAACTTTAGGAGACTTTACAGCCATATTCCTATTTCTTCTTTTCATACCCCAGTAAAAAACAATTATTATATTTAAATAATACTCTCTTTACAATTAACTCATATTAGTTTCATTGATTTGTTAAAACAAAAATCCCTCATGAAACTATCAACTTTATCTCCTTTTTTACTTTTACTTTTCATTATTACAATCTCTTGTAAAGATCAAGAAGTAAATGATCAAAACTCAAAAGAAATAGTAATAATAGCCCATAGAGGCGCACAGTCAATATTACCTGAACACACCATTGAAGGTTATAAAAAAGCTATTGAATTAGGCGCTGATTTTATTGAACCTGATTTAGTACTTACAAAAGATGGTCATTTAATTGTTAGGCATGAACCTATGTTGTCTGGTACTACTAATGTTTCAGAAGTTGCCGAATTTACTAACTTAAAAACTACAAAAAACGTAGACGGAAAAATGGTTACGGATTGGTTTGTTATTGATTTTACATTGGCTCAAATAAAAAAATTAAAAGCCAAACAAGCTTATAATGGAAGACCCACTAATTTTGATAATCAATTTAATATCCCAACATTTAAAGAAGTAATAGACTTAACCATCACTCACTCTAAAAACATAACAAAACCAGTAGGTATTTATCCTGAAATTAAGCACCCCTATTTCCATAATTCTGTTTTTGGTTCCCACTTTATGGAAAATAAACTAATTGAAGCTTTACAAGAAAATAATCTAGATGACAAAAACTCTCTTGTATTTGTTCAGTGCTTTGAAGTTGAACCGTTACAATATTTAAACACTAAACTATCTGTAAAACTAGTGCAACTAATCTCTACATACAACATTAACAAAGATGGCTCATTAAATTTCAACGTACCACAAGGTGATTTTATATCTTACGTAGCCCCTTATGATTTTCATGTAAAAGGAGATCAAAGAACTTATGAGTTCTTTACAACCGAAGAAGGAATGAAATTTACAGCTACCTATGCTGACGGAATTGGACCATGGAAACCTTTTATTATTTCATATAAAACAGATGAAAAAGGAACGCATACTTTACTACCACCAACTAACTTTGTTAAACTTGCTCATAAAAATAACTTACTGGTACATCCATATACTTTTAGAAATGAGAATACACAATGGAGTAACAAAAACCCCGAAGCTGAATATCATTTATTTTTTGATGCTGGTGTTGACGGTTTATTTACTGATTACACAAACGAAGCGATTAACGCTTTAAAAACATGGAAAAAGAAATAACGTTACACTACATAGTCCCCTAATTAAAAAACCTTCTTTCACTAAGATCGAAGGTTTTTTACTATAATCAAGACTTCTATTTTACAAAAACAAATAAAACTTTCGTAATTTTGTGTAAATTCAACACTAATGAAGATACCACAAAATATTAAAGTTGCCGTAGATGCTGTTGTATTTGGTTACGAACAAAAAGAGCTGTCCGTTTTATTAATTAAAAGAGGGGTTCAACCCTTCAAAGGATCATGGGCATTACCTGGTGGATTAGTTTTAGAAAACGAATCTTTAGAAGATGCCGTTCAAAGAGAACTAGCAGAAGAAACAGGAGTTACAATCGATTATTTAGAACAATTATACACATTTGGAAAACCTGGACGTGATCCCCGTAACAGAGTAGTATCAGTAACTTATTTTGGCTTAGTGAGTCCAAATAATTTTAAAATTTCTGCAGATACAGACGCTGATGAAGCACAATGGTTTTCTATCAGTAAGCTTCCTGAACTTGCTTTTGATCATGATACCATTTTAAAAACTGCCTTAAGAAGGCTACAAAATAAAATCAACTACCAACCTATTGGTTTTGAGTTATTAAATAACGAATTTCCTTTTTCAGACTTAGAAAACTTATATCAAACTATTTTAAATAGAAAAATTGATCGTCGTAACTTCAGAAAAAAAATACTCAGTTTTGGTATTCTAACTGAAACTGATAAAATTCACCAACCTTCAAGTGGTCGTCCAGCAAAACTTTTCAAGTTTAATGACGAAAAATATAAAGAACTAGAAGAGAACGGATTCCACTTCGAAATTAAGTTTGCGTAAAAAAAACACAAAATATTTTTCTAAACTAAAAAACTTTTCTATTTTTGCGTAAAAATAACGCAATATGATTTTAAATTTAGATAAACAATTCGTTCCTTTTGGTAATTCTAACAGTATCGAATTTGAATTTTTCACCTTTTCAGGAGGTGAACCGCATATTAAAATCATAGCTGATTTAGAAAACATAGAACAAGTTACTATTACACATCGTGTTCAATCATTTAATGATATTGGAACTCTTTTACTGGCTACCAATGCACTTAAAAATATGGGAGTTGAAAAATTAAATTTGGTACTCCCCTATTTTCCAGCGGCACGTCAAGATAGATTAATGACAAGTGGTGAACCGTTATCGGTAAAAGTATATGCAGAAGTTATTAATAGTCAAAACTACCAATCGGTTACTGTTTTTGACCCGCATTCAGAAGTTACTCCTGCCCTATTAAACAACTGTAAGGTAATTGACAATTATAAATTTATAGAACTAGTTACTAATAAACTATCAGATGAATTAATATTAATATCACCAGATGGTGGAGCTTTAAAAAAAATATACAAAGTAGCTTCTTATTTACAGAACTATGAAGTAGTAGAATGTTCAAAAAGTAGAGATGTAAAAACAGGAAAATTATCAGGATTTAAAGTATATGCTGAAGATTTAAAAGGAAAAGATTGTTTACTTGTAGATGATATTTGCGATGGTGGTGGCACATTTTTAGGCTTAGCACAAGAATTGAAAGCTAAAAATGCTGGAAATTTATACTTAGCTGTAAGTCATGGGATATTTAGTAACGGATTTAAAGAATTAAAAAAATATTTTTCTGAAATTTTCACCACTGATAGCTTTAAAACTTTTGATGGAGAAAATTGTATACAAATAAAAATAGAAGAAGTAATAAAAACATAAAAATGAAACTTAAAACAAAGCTATATAAAGAACAAATAAAAGAGTGGCCAAAAGAAGGACATCACATAATGGCACAGTATGATGACGAAAAAGTGGTTGTATACCAATCATATCGTCCAGCTATTGGGAATTTTGCTATGAACAACCAATACTTCGGTGGACCTTTTAAATATACACGTATGACATGGATAAAACCTAACTTTTTATGGATGATGTACAGAAATGGTTGGGGTACAAAAGAAGGGCAAGAAATCGTTTTAGCTATTCACCTAAAAAAAGAAGCTTTTGAACGTTATTTAAGTAAAGCTGTTTATTCTAATTATCAAGAAGACATTTATACAACACGTGAAAACTGGCAAGAGCAGGTAAAAAATTCTTCAATACGTTTACAATGGGACCCTGACCATAATCCTTATGGAGATAAAATAGATAGAAGAGCTATACAAATTGGAATTAGAAATAATGAAATCATAAAGTATGCAACTGAAGACATTATAGAAATTGAAGACATTTCTCAATTTGTTAAAGAGCAACATCAGCACGTTTTAAATAAAGAATTAGATAAACTAATAGTACCTGAAGAGAAGCCCTATTTGAGTATTAATAACTCTATAAATAAATTATTGCGATTAAAAAATTAATTAATGAAAACTAATATAATTGAATCTACATTTTTAGGGTTAGCTTTAGCTGATGCATTAGGGGTTCCTGTTGAATTCAAATCAAGACAGGAGTTACAGAACAATCCAGTTGTTGACATGCGAGAGTATGGTACACATCATCAACCTAAAGGAACATGGTCAGATGATAGTTCTTTAACCTTTTGTTTAGCCGAAAGCTTATGTAACAAATATGACTTAGTTGATATTTCTCAAAAGTTTATCTTATGGATGGATTGCTTTATTTGGACACCTTATGGTGAGGTTTTCGACATCGGAATACAAACTAGAAAATCAATTTATCAATTAACTAAAATATTAAGTTCAAGAGAATACAAAGATTTAGATTTTTTAAAATATTCTGATGATGAATATACTAATGGTAATGGTTCACTTATGAGAATAATCCCTCTACTTTTTTATATTAAAGATAAAAGTACTGAAGAACAATTTGATCTAATTTGGAGTGTTTCATCATTAACTCACCCGCACATTAGATCAGCGCTAGCTTGTTTAATATATTTAAAATTTACTGAATTTATTCTAAAAGGACATTCTATAGAAGTTTCATATAAAAAAATGCAGGTAGATATTAATGACTTTTTTAATAAAAGACAAATTTCAACTCATGAACAAAAACATTTTTCAAAAATTTTAGAAAACGACATAAAGTCGTTAAAAGAAGAAGATATCAGTTCTGGAGGATATGTAGTTCACACTCTAGAAGCAAGTTTATGGTCACTTTTAAACACTTCTAGTTATACAGAAGCAGTTTGTAAAGCTATAAACTTAGGAGAAGATACCGATACTACTGCTACAGTAGTTGGTGCTGTAGCGGGAATGTATTATGGTTTAAATGATGTTCCGAAAGAATGGATACATGCTATTGTTAAAAAAGAAGATATTATATTACTAAGTAAGCAGTTTGCTAAAAAATATGGCTATGAAAATTAATTTAATTCAAGGGGATATTACAAAAATAAAAGTTGATGCAATAGTAAATGCAGCTAATTCCAGTTTATTAGGTGGTGGCGGTGTTGATGGCGCCATACATAGAGCTGGTGGAAAAACTATACTTGAAGAATGTCAAAAAATAAGAAATAGGCAAGGGAAATGTAAAATTGGAGAGGCTGTGATTACAACAGCTGGTAATCTTCCTTCAAAAAAGGTGATACATACAGTTGGCCCTGTATACAATGGTGGGAAAAGGATTGAAAAAGAGAAAGAAAATTTAGCAAACTGCTATGTAAACTGTTTGTTACTTGCTAAAGAGAACAACTTGAATACAATTGCTTTTCCTAATATAAGTACTGGTATTTATAAGTTTCCAAAGCAATTAGCAGCTGAAATAGCTATCAAAACAATTAAAGATAATCAAATATTAAACGAAGTTACTTTTGTTTGTTTTGATGATGAAAATTATACTATTTACAAAAAAGCACTGAATAATGAATAAGATAAAATACATCAAAGGAGACGCCACTAAACCCATTGGAAATGAGAATAAAATAATTGTTCATATATGCAATGATATTGGTGGATGGGGAAAAGGATTTGTATTGACTATTTCTAAAAAATGGAAAAAACCGGAAGAAGAATATCGGGAATGGCACAAGTCAGAAGAAAGTTTTAAACTAGGGGCTGTTCAATTTGTAAAAGTTGAAAATAATTTATGGGTTGCTAATTTAATAGGACAACACAAAATTAGAAAAGATAGTACAGGTACTCCTCCTATTCGATACAAAGCTATAGAGCAAGAATTAAAAAAAGTACAAGAAAAAGCAAAAGAATTAAACGCTTCTGTTCATATGCCAAGAATTGGTTGTGGACTTGCTGGTGGTTCATGGGATAAAATAGAGCCAATAATAAATAAAGAACTTAGTACTCATATAATTCCAATTACCGTATATGATTTTGACTAAAGAAAAAAACAATGAATGAAAAAAATATAAAAAGAATAAGTAAGTTTTTAAGTTTACTATTAAGACATCAACCTGAAAAAATTGGATTACAATTAGACTCAAACGGATGGGCTGTTATTGAAGAATTACTTCAAAAATCAAGAAAACATGGATTTCGTTTTACTATAGACGAATTAGAAGCTGTAGTAGCAAACAACGATAAAAAACGATTCACTTTTAATAATGATAAAACCAAAATAAGAGCGAATCAAGGGCATTCTTTAAAAACAATAGATTTAGAATTAAAACCAATACAACCTCCTGAGTTTTTATACCATGGAACTGTTGCCAAATTCATGAACGCTATTCATGATAATGGGTTACAAAAAATGAGCAGACAGCATGTTCATTTAAGCACAGAAATAGAAACTGCTATGAAAGTTGGAAGTAGAAGAGGAAAACCAATTATTTTGACTGTTAAATCAGGAGAAATGCAGTCAGAAGGATACGAGTTTTATCTATCTGAAAATAATGTATGGCTAACTGATAGTGTTCCCTCTGAATTTATAGTACTTAAAAGTTAGAGATTATGAAAAAAATTGCATTAAACCCTGATGTATTTACCATTGAAAACTTCTTCACTGAACATGAATGCAACAACTACTTAAATCAGTATGAAAACATAAAATTTGAAGAAGCCAAAATTTCTATTGATGGTCAACAAATAATGAATAAAAATATTCGGAATAACGATAGATATATTTTTTTCGACAAAAATTTAGCTGACAAGCTTTGGATAAAAATTCAAGAGTTTATTCCACAAAAAGTTGGATTTTATAAAGCATTAGAGCTCAATGAAATGCTTAGAGTCTATAAATACTCATCAGGACAACGTTTTAAAATGCATATTGATGGAAGTTTTAAAAGAAATTTAAACGAAGAAAGCTTATTTTCATTTCTCATATATTTAAATGATGACTTTGAAGGAGGTGAAACTGAATTTCGAAAGCTATTTACCATTTCTCCCAAAAAAGGAACTGCTCTTGTGTTTAAACATCGATTGATGCACGAGGGAAAAGAAATAATTTCTGGTATAAAGTACATACTCAGAACAGATATAATGTACAAACGAATTTAATATGAAAACATTTGTAATAGGTGATATACATGGAGGTTTAAAAGCCATTCCACAAATTTTGAAAAAAGCGAAAGTAAATACTGAAGACACTCTTATTTTTCTAGGGGATTATGTAGATGGTTGGGGTGAATCTGCACAAGTAATTGATTTTTTAATAAAATTAGAGAGCACTCATAAATGCATTTTTATTAAAGGAAATCATGATGTTTATTGTGAAAATTGGTTGAAAGAAGGTACCAGTAACCAATCTTGGTTATTCCATGGAGGCACTATGACTATAAAAAGTTATGAGAATTATAGTTCAGAACAAAAAAGTGAGCATTTAAATTTTTTGGAGCGTATGAAACTCTTTCATATAGATAAACAAAATAGGTTATTTATCCCATGCAGGATTTACTTCAATGCATGGACCTTCTCAAGAAGTTCACCAATCTAATTACAACTGGGATAGAACACTATGGGAAATGGCACTTACTATGGATAAAAGAATAAAAAAAGATTCCTTATTATTTCCTAAAAGATTAAAACTATTTAAAGAAATTTATATTGGTCATACTCCTACTACTCATTATAATGTTATGGTTCCAATGCAAGGTTGTAATGTATGGAATGTTGATACTGGTGCAGCCTTTAAAGGATATTTAAGTATTATGGATATTGATAGTAAAAAATATTGCCAAAGTGATAGCCTACACAGCTTATATCCTGAAGAAAAAGGGAGGAATTAAATTATGATATATACCTCAACTAATAAATTACCAAAGAAAGAGAAAGGAAAAGAATATTTCTTTTTAGCAGGAAGCATTGATTACCATCTACAAAGTAATTGGAGACAAGAAATAATTAATAAAACTGGGAGTTCAGTGCATTTTTTTGATCCTACTCGAATTGACCATAATGAATTAAGTAATTTTAAAATGAAAGAGCATATAAAATGGGAACTAGACGCACTTCATATATCTGATAAAATAATACTAAACTTTTTACCCAACGCTAAATCACCTATTTCTTTAGTAGAATTAGGAATGTATGTTTCTACTTCCAAGTTAATAGTAATATGCCCGAATGAATTTTACCAAAGTCGCTATATTAAAGTTCTATGCAATAAACATAAAACATCAATTTTTAATACTATAAATCAAGCTGTTCAATATTTAAGTGAAAACTATGAAACATACAATTAAAAGTATACAAAACACTTGAAAAATAGTAAAGTATTTATTCTTTTGGGGACATCAACCTAACAAAGATGGAAGCATAAGTAAAAGTTGTTTTAGCCAATGGTGAGAAGCTAAATTTACTGTAGAAAACATTACCTATAAAACAGCTGAACATTATATGATGGCTGAAAAAGCAAGGTTATTTAACTGTGAAGGAATCAGGTAAAAAATTATTGAATGTAAATCTCCCGCAGCTGCAAAAAAATTAGGAAGACAAGTAGAGAACTTTAACTCCGATATTTGGAACAGTCATAGATTTCAAATTGTTGTAAATGGTAATTATGCAAAGTTCTCTCAAAATTCAGCACTAAAAGAATTTTTAATACAAACAAAAAGAAGAGTATTAGTTGAAGCAAGCCCTGTAGATCCAATATGGTGAATAGGTATGGCAGAAGATAATGAAGTTTCTTCAAATCCAAAAAAATTGGAAAGGTGAAAATCTTTTAGGCTATGCTTTAATGGAAGTAAGAGATCAATTAAAGAGTTTAAATTTGTAGCGCCAATTTAATTTGCGTATATTTGACACATATTAAATTAATATACTATGAATCCATTATTATACACAGACGGCTACAAGGTAGACCACAGAAGGCAATACCCTAATCAAACAACTTTAGTATATTCAAACTGGACTCCTAGAAAAAGTAGAATTGAAGGAATTGATAAAGTTGTTTTTTTTGGATTGCAATACTTCATAAAAAAATACATTATCGAAGAATTTCAAACAAATTTTTTTAATAAGCCAAAAAACGAAGTTTGTAAAAAATATAGTAGAAGAATAAATAATTATTTAGGGGAAAACTTAGTAGGTATTAAACACATAGAAGACTTACATGACTTAGGATATATACCTATGGTTATAAAAGCATTACCAGAAGGAGCTGAAGTTCCGATAAGAGTTCCAATGTTTACTATGTATAATACTTTACCAGAGTTCTTTTGGTTAACTAATTATTTTGAAACATTACTATCTACAACAGTTTGGTTACCTTGCAATTCAGCTACTATTGCTAAGAAATATAGAAAAATATTAGATAAATACGCACAAGAAACTTCATCTATTCCTGAATTTGTAGATTGGCAAGGTCATGATTTTTCTATGAGAGGAATGGCTGGATTAGAAGCTGCTATTATGAGTTCAGCAGGGCATCTTTTAAGCTTTACAGGAACTGACACTATTCCTACCATAGATTTTTTTGAAACTTATTATAATGCAAATTCTGATACCGAATTAATTGGTGGTTCAGTTGCTGCTACAGAACATTCTGTAATGTGCATGGGAACTAACACTGGTGAAGAAGAAACTTTTAAACGATTAATTACTGAGGTATACCCTAATGGAATTGTTTCAATTGTTTCTGATACCTGGGATTTATGGAAAGTATTAACTGAATATTTACCAAACCTAAAAAAAGATGTATTAGCAAGAAATGGTAAAGTAGTTATTAGACCTGACAGTGGAGATCCTGTTGACATTATTTGTGGAAACCCAAATGGTAAATCAATTGAAGCGCAAAAAGGTGTTATTGAATTGCTTTGGGAGACTTTTGGAGGAAACACTAATACAAAAGGGTATAAAGAATTAGACAGTCATATAGGTGCTATTTATGGAGATAGCATAACTTTAGATAGAGCTACACAAATTTGTGAACGCTTAAAACAAAAAGGGTTTGCATCTACTAATGTAGTACTAGGAATTGGTTCTTTTACATATCAATACAATACACGTGATACATTTGGTTTTGCAATGAAAGCCACTTATGGTGAAGTTGCTGGTAAAGGGCGAGAAATTTTTAAAGATCCAATTACCGATGACGGAACTAAAAAATCTGCTAAAGGCTTATTAAAAGTAACGTTAGAAAATGGAGAATACAAATTATATGACCAAGTTAGTTGGGAAGAAGAAAAACAAGGTGAACTGAAAGAAGTATTCAGAAATGGGAAATTATTAATTGATGAGAAATTGAGTGAAATTAGAAAAAGAATAGTATAAATAAGAATCAAATTTATTCCTTCCAAAAGCACAAGTAATTATATACTTGTGCTTTTTTACTTAAAAAAAGTACATAAAAAAGCTTTTTACAATTCAGTTATAAAAAAGTACAACTCAGTAAAAATTAATATCAGCTAAGAACCATTTATTTCATATTTGCACTATCAAATAAACAAACTAACACATGGAAGAAACAATAAAGATTTTTATCTACATACATGCATTTTTTGGAGGGCTAGGCTTAATAACTGGAATAGGTAGTAGTATTGTAAAAAAAGGAAGTCCAATACATAAAAAATTAGGGAAACTATTTTCTATAGGTATGTTTACTAGTTCAATTATATCATTACCTATTGCCTGTATGCCAAATCATGAAAATCCTTTTTTGTTTTTAATAGGCTTATTTACTATTTACCTAGTGTTAGTTGGTAATCGTGCCTTAACATTTAAACCTAAGCAAAAATTAGAAGCAAATAATCTTGATAAATTGATTTCAGGAAGTATGTTCGTAATTTCTTTACTGATGATAGGTTTAGGTTTGTTAGGCTTTATACAAAAGATAGAAAACAGTATTTTATACCTTTTCTTTGGTGGCTTTGGTACATTAATGACTATTAAAGATTTTTTGTTTTTTAAAAATTTTAAAGAAAAAAAGAATGCCTGGCTAATAAGCCACATAGGTAAAATATCCGGAGCATTAATTGCTTCAGTAACAGCTTTTATAGTTGCTGGACTAGGGTTAGGAAACATAATTTCTTGGATACTTCCTTCAATTATAGGTACATTTTATATTAGTTATCATAGTAGAAAGTACAAACCAAAAAAGAAATAAAAAATCACACAAACTTTTCACAAAAAAAAAGACTGCTTTCACAAGCAGTCTTTTAAATTTATTTTTATTTTTTTTAATCTATAATGAAAATAAAACTCCAAAATTTAGTGCACTTCTATTATTTCTTGAAGATGTTGTAGCCTCTTTAAATACAGAAGTAAAACCTGCTTGACCATCAAGTTCAAAGAAAAGATTTGTGCTTTCATTTACAGGGAATTTATATCCTATTCCAAGTGCTAAACCAACATCAGTGCTATTAAATGCATCTATTAATGGTAAATTAGTTTTTACATCTAATGTTTCAGCATCTAATAAAAGCCCTAGATAAAGTCCAAAATTTATATACCAATTTCTTTCAGAACCAAAATGCCAGTTTGCCATTAATGGTAAAGTTAAATAACTTAACTTATAGTCAGTAATAACTCTAGCTCCATTGCTACTTTCAAAAAAACCATTACCCCAACCTTTTTGATCAAAAATCAACTTTCCTTTAATTCCCCAACGGTCAGAAAAATAATATTCTCCAGTTGCTGCAATGTTAAAACTTGTTGTGTAATCTGTAGATAAATTGTTTATTCCACCTGAGCTAACTTGTAAGTTTGAAAAATTAACTCCTAAATTACCTCCAAATTCAAAATCTCCTGATTTTTGAGCATAACTTGTTGCTCCTGTAATTGATAATACTAGTATCAATAATAACTTTTTCATAAAAAATATTTTTAAAATTCGCGAGCGAAAATAAATACTTTAAAGGTCTTAAAAAAATTATTCTAATATTATTCTTTTTTCAAACTTAGGAAGTTATATATTTTTATAGAAACGTTAGTTACCTTCTCCTCTTCTTTTTAAAACCTTCTTTAGATTTCCCTCTAGATCTTTTTGATTTAGGATTGAAGGTTACTGTATCATCAAAAGTATTTCTTGTTTTTTGAGGTTTATTTTTACGCCAAGAATCATCCGCAGGTATTAACTTCTTTAATAAATCTGTTCTACCTACTTTCGTTAGTTTATCTTTTATCCACTTTCTATTTTCCTTTTTATACCAAAAGAAAAATTTGTGTTGCTCTAACTTTTCTTGCTTTGTTTTAGGGGTACCAACCTCTTTTAATGTATATGGGTGATATCCACTATAATAAATTACTGTAGCAACTGTCATTGGTGTTGGTGTAAAATCCTGCACCTGTTCTAACTGAAATCCCATATCTTTTGTTTCAGCTGCCAAGTTTGCCATATCCTCTGGTTCGCAAGCTGGGTGACTTGAAATAAAGTAAGGTATTAATTGAAGATTTAACTTTTTCTTTATGTTAATTTTATCAAACCTATCTTTAAACTTATGGAAATAAGTAAATGAAGGTTTTCTCATTAATTTTAAAACTGGATCAGAAGTATGTTCAGGTGCAACTTTCAATCGCCCAGAAACATGTTTAGTCATTACTTCCTCAGTATACGCATCTAATTCTTTAGGATCTGCATTTTTGTTAAACTCGGGTACTAACATATCATGCCTTATACCACTACCTATGAATGATTTCTTAATTTTTGGATGCTTGTCAACAGCTTGATACAACTCCGTTAAGGGTTTATGCGATGTATCTAAGTTGCTACATATTACAGGTGAAATACAAGATGGAGCTACACATTTATCACAAATAGATTGCACCTTACCTTTCATCTGGTACATATTTGCTGATGGACCTCCAATGTCTGATAAGTACCCTTTAAAATCATCCATTTTAGTTAACTCATCTACTTCTTTCAAAACAGATTCTTGACTTCTACTTGCTATAAATTTTCCTTGATGCGCGGAAATCGTACAGAAACTACATCCTCCAAAACATCCTCTATGAATATTTACAGAAAACTTTATCATTTCATATGCAGGTATAGCCCCTCTTTTATTGTATTTAGGATGAGGCATTCTAGTAAAAGGTAAATCAAAAGAAGCATCTATTTCCTTTTCCGTCATTGTTGGGTATGGCGGATTAATCATCAACTTCTTATCTTTTATATTTTGAAAAATTCTTCTAGCATATAATTTATTAGATTCTTGTTCTATAACTTTAAAATTAGAAGCATATGCCTTTTTATCTTTCAAACATTTTTCATGAGATGAAATTTCAACATCTTGCCAGTTTTTATTTTTAGGTATTTTTTCATACTCCCCTAATAAAACAGCAGTTTGTTTAATAGTTTTTAAGCTTGAAAATGGTACACCCTTTTGAAGTAATTCTACTAATTCTCTAAGAGGTTGCTCTCCCATTCCATACACTAGCATATCGGCTCCTGACTCTTCTAAAATAGATGGCATCAATTTATTTGACCAATAATCATAATGAGTAACTCTTCGTAATGATGCTTCAATTCCACCAATTAAAACAGGCACATCTGGAAATTTCTCTTTTAATATTTTTGTGTACACAGTTGTTGCATAATCGGGTCTAAACCCTTTATCTCCATTAGGAGTATATGCATCTTTATCTCTACGTTTTTTACTTGCCGTATAGTTACTTACCATAGAATCCATACAACCAGCAGTAACCGCAAAAAATAATCGCGGTCTTCCTAACTTAACAAAGTCTTGTAAATTATCATGTACGCTAGGTTGTGGAACAATAGCTACACGCAAACCGTAACTTTCTAAAATACGTCCAATAACTGCAGGTCCAAAAGATGGATGATCTACATATGCATCACCACTAAATAGGATTACATCTAATTCATCCCATCCACGTAATTTTACCTCTTTATTTGTTGTAGGTAACCAATCTGAAAGTCGTCTAATTCTCATGCCGTTGCAAAGGTACGATGTTTTAGTTTATTGTTTCTCTTTATAGCTTTAAAAGAAAAGCCTCATTATTATGAAATAATGAGGCTTTATATATTTTAATTGTTTTTTCTCTATTTATAAGCAGCTATTCCTGTTTTTAACCAGTTATGATATTCATCTACGTTTGGTGTATATGCTACAGGATCAATTAAATTTTCTCCTTTGGCATCCATTAATACATAATAAGGTTGTGAGTTCGTTTTGTATTTAATTGTTTGTAATTCACTCCATTTTTGCCCAATATAACGTAATTTCTTCCCTGGTCGTAATTTTGACTCAACAACTTCATCTTCCTCAAGAGCCCTTTTATCATCTACATATAAAGAAATTAATACTACATCATTTTTAAGCACCGATAAAACTTTATCCTTAGCCCAAACATTTTGCTCCATTTTTCTACAATTTACACATGCCTTTCCTGTAAAATCTATTAATACTGGTTTATTTACTTCTTTAGCATATGCCAAACCTTTATCATAATCATTAAAAACTAAGATATCATATGGTGGCTTCATGTGTGCTCCATCTGGTAAACCACTATGCGAGGTCTTTGAAGATTCAGAATTAGTTACTACATTTTTAATAGTTGCTAATTTTTGATAACCAACTCCATATGGAGATTCACTATAATCTTGTGGAGGAGGGAAAGCACTTATTAAATTTAATGGAGCTCCCCATAAACCTGGCAACATATATACTGTAAACCCTAATGATAATAATCCTAAACTTAATCTCCCAACAGAAATATGCTTAAGTGGTGAATCATGTGGTAATTGAATTTTACCAAATAAATACAATGAAAGTGCAGCGAAAATCGCTATCCATATAGCTAAAAACACTTCACGTTCTAATAAATGTAAGTCTAATACCATGTCAGCATTCGATAAAAATTTAAAAGCTAATGCTAACTCTAAAAACCCTAAAACTACTTTTACGGTATTTAACCAGCCTCCTGATTTTGGTAATGAATTCATCCAACCAGGAAAAATAGCAAATAATGTAAATGGTAAGGCAATAGCCGATGAAAACCCTAACATTCCAACTACTGGGGCAATTCCTCCTTTTGTTGCTGCTTCAACCAATAAAGTTCCTACAATTGGTCCTGTACATGAAAATGACACAATTGCCAATGCCAATGCCATAAAAAAGATTCCAGTTAAGCCTCCTCTATCAGCCTGAGCATCTATTTTAGTACTCCATGAACTTGGTAGTGTTAATTCAAAAGCTCCTAAAAAAGAAACTGCAAAAACAACTAGCAATAAGAAAAACACTAAATTAAACCAGACATTAGTAGATAACGAATTTAATGAATCTGATTCACCTGTAAAAGATACTAATAGTCCCATTCCTACATAAATAACAACTATTGATACTCCAAAAATAATTGCATTTCTAATTCCTTGTGATTTATTTTTACTTTGCTTCGTAAAAAAACTAACCGTCATAGGAATCATTGGAAACACACAAGGTGTTAATAAAGCTGCAAAACCAGATAAAAAAGCTATGAAAAATATAGCTAATAGCCCTTTTTTACTTTCATTCTTTTTACTTGAACTAACTTTTTTAGTAACAACTTTTTTTGCTTTTGTTAAATCAAAAATTAAATCAACCTCTTTTGGAGGTAAACATCTAGTATCCATACAAACCATAAACTCTACAGATGCATCAATCGTTTTTTTATCATTTATTAATTTAACACGTTGAACAAATTTTGCTTTATTACTGAAAGACTTCACCTCTATGTTAAAGGTAGGATCCATCTTAGTATGCCCTTTTTCCTCTATAGTTTTTCCAATTAAAGTATATCCATCTTTTTCATTAAAGAAAAAAGTAGTAGGTATTGGTCCACCCTTAGCTACCTTTTGAGAATAAATATTCCATCCGCTTTCAATAACAGCAGTTGCGACTAAATTATATTCTTTTTCAGAAATTTTCTCAACGGATGTTGACCATTTTACTGGTTCAAATATTTGAGAATTAACTTTTTTTATAGGTGCTAATAGCAAAAATAAAACTAGTAGTTGTGTTTTAATTATAAATTTTAAATTTATAAGAGATTTCATATAGTTAGGTGTTGTTAGTATTAGTTTTTATAAATGAATTCTAAAAAATTCAAGAGTTGCAATATTACCAAATATGATAGTAATATATGTAACAAATGTTACACTTGTTTCTTCATTAAACAAAGGTATAAACCTATTTCTCACTATTTAACAAATAAACATTTACTTACCCTACTTTGTTAAAAAATGCTTTACTTTTTAGTCTAAATACATTATTTTATTTCATAATTAAATGTGGTACCTCATCTAGATTCCAATCAATCACCAATCCTCCTGCTAACTTTTTTGTTATCTCTTTACCATATAAATATTCACACAAATACAGAGCCGCTTCAAATGATTTTGCTCCCCCTGCTGAAGTTATAAACTTCCCATCATGAACAAATAACACTTCTTTTCGTATATCTAAATCAGGAAACATTTCTCTCATTTTATCAATATCTGAAGGAAATGTAGTAGAAACCTTTCCTTTTAAAAGATCAGCCTTTGCTAGTATAAAAGCACCATCGCAATGCGACGTTACATATTGAGCATTTACAGCTACTTCTTTAACAAAATTTATCAAACTTTCATTGTCCAAATCAGTATCCAAATGATGTTCGGCACTTGGTACAACCAAAATGTCTATTTTAGGTAAACTATCTTTTAAATAATTAAAATCTGGTATAATTTTCATTCCTTCAAAAGTTGTAATAAAATCATCTGTATCAGCAACTGTAAAAACATTCATTGCTTTAATCCCTTTTCTAAAAATAGTATGCTGAAAAATATCAAACGGAGCAGTTAATTCAGTATTAAAAGTACCATCCATAATTAAAAAAGCAACATTATACCTATCTACTTCTAACTTAGGAAATTCCTTTTTAACTACTTCTTTTTTAATAGGATTGCAGCTCACCAATATAATTATCAGTAACAAATAAGAGATACTCTTCATTTTTTATATTTTAATTAAGCTTTAAAATTACATTTTTTATATCAATTCTGTAAATCTGTTTAAATTTCTCTTTAACATTTAATTAAGAACCTATCAATAGCCTTTTCCTTAACTTCGAGTCCAATTTTTTCAATACATACACAATGACAAAAAAAATACTCTCAACTTTTTTATTTGTATTTTTTTCTTTAGGAATAACTTTAAACTCTGAAGCACAAAGAAGAAAGAAAAAAAATGATAAAAAAGTAACGACTACTCCCAAAAAAAAGCCTACTAAAAAAGGTATACAACCATATGGTAAAGTAGTTACCAAAAAGCACAAAACAGACAACGGTTTATTTAAAGTCCATTCTAAAGACAATAAATACTTATTTGAAATTCCTGATTCTTTATTAAATCGTGAAATGTTAATGGTTACACGAATAGCCAAAACGGCCAATGGTATTGGTTTTGGCGGAGGAAAGCAAAACACTCAAGTTTTAAGGTGGGTTAAAAAACATAAAAAAATATTATTGAGAGTAGTATCTCATAATGTAGTTGCTGACTCTATTTTACCTATTCATGAAGCTGTAGTTAATTCAAATTTCGAACCTATTTTATATGCTTTTCCTATTAAAGCTTTTAGTAAAGACTCTACAGCAACAGTGATTGATGCTACAAGTTTATTCTCTAACGATGTAAAAGCTATAGGACTTCCTCAATTTAGAAGAAAAGCTTATAAAATTTCTAAAGTAGATAAAAATCGCTCATACATAGAACGCATGAGTAGTTATCCAAAAAACATTGAAGTTCGTCATGTAAAAACATATGTTTCAAATAAGCCTCCATCAAATGCAAGTGTAGGTGCTGTTTCATTAGAATTAAGTAATTCAATGATCTTATTACCTAAAACTCCTATGAAGCGTCGTTATTTTGATGAGCGTGTAGGCTGGTTTACAAGCTCTCAAACGGATTATGGTTTAGATACTCAAAAAAGTAAATCTGTTACTTATTTAGATAGATGGCGTTTAGAAGTTAAAGACGAAGATTTACAAAAATTTAAAAGAGGTGAATTAGTAGAACCAAAAAAACAAATTGTTTACTATATTGATAGAGCTACTCCTAAAAAGTGGCGTAAATACATTAAACAAGGAATTGAAGACTGGCAAGTTGCTTTTGAAGCTGCAGGTTTTAAAAATGCAATCATAGCAAAAGATCCTCCTTCAAAAGAAGAAGATCCAGACTGGAGCCCTGAAGATGTTCGTTATTCAGTTGTTCGTTATTTGGCTTCACCAATACCTAACGCTAACGGTCCGCATGTTAGTGATCCACGTTCTGGTGAAATTTTAGAATCTGACATAAATTGGTATCATAATGTAATGAGTTTATTACATAACTGGTACTTTATTCAAACGGCAGCTATTAACCCTGAAGCAAGGAGTAACAAATTTAAGGATGCAATTATGGGACGATTAATTCGTTTTGTTTCTTCACATGAAGTAGGACATACAATGGGATTACCACATAATATGGGAAGTTCAGTTGCTTATCCTGTTGATTCTTTACGCTCTGCTAATTTTACAAAAAAATATGGTACAGCTCCTTCTATAATGGATTATGCCCGTTTTAACTACGTAGCACAGCCAGAAGATAAAGGCGTAGCAATGATGCCTAATATTGGTCCATATGACAAATACGCTATTAATTGGGGGTATAGACCTATTTTAAACACTTCTGCAAAAAACGAAAAAGCTACCTTGAATAAGTGGATCATTGAAAAAGCTAACGATCCTATTTATAGATTTGGACATCAACAAGCTGGTAATGTTATTGACCCTAGCTCACAAACTGAAGATTTAGGTGATGATGCAATAAAAGCAAGTACTTATGGTATTAAAAACTTACAACGTATTTTGCCTAAATTAGAACAATGGACTACTGAAGATGGAGAAGATTACAAAGAATTGAAAACCATGTATGGCCAATTAATGGGGCAGTTTAATAGATATATGGGGCATGTAAGTTCTAATATTGGAGGTGTATATGAATATTTTAAAACTTCCGATCAAAAAGGTGCAGTTTATGTTCATGTTCCTAAAAATCATCAAAAGAAAGCTTTAAAGTTTATTAATAATGAATTATTTAAAACCCCAAACTGGTTAATTAACAAAAATATAATTTCAAAAACACAGTATTCTGGTTCAATAGAACGTATTAGTAGTTTACAAACAAGAACGCTAAATAGAATATTAAAAACTGGAAGACTTACTCGTTTAATAGAAAATGAAGTTTTAAACGGAAACAAAGCCTACACTATTGTAAACATGATGGGCGATCTTAGAAAAGGTATTTGGAGTGAGTTATACACTAATAAAACAATAGATACTTATAGAAGAAACTTACAAAGAGCTCATATTGATCGTTTAAACTTCTTGTTAAATAAAGCGAAAAACCAAAGGAGTCCAAGAAGAAGTGGTGGTTACTTTAAACAAACTGCAGTTACTATTAATCAATCTGATATTAAAGCAGTAGTAAGGGGTGAATTAAAGCGTTTAAAACGTGATGTAAAAAGAAGTATTCCTGCTGCAAAAAACACAATAACTCGTTATCATTTACAAGATATTGCAGATAGAATTGATACTATTTTAAAGCCTAAAAAATAATGTATTACAAAAAACAACAGCAATCGAAAGGTTGCTGTTATTTTTATATATTTACTTACTAAATAACAACTAACCTACTATGAAAGCAATCTTTAAATTATTACTACTAGTTCTTTTTGTTACAATAGGGTGCACTAAAAAAACAACAGAAAAAGAAGTTGTTACAAAACCTCAAGAAGATACGTATGTTAAAGATAACTATACAAAAAAAGAAGTAAAAATTACCATGAGAGATGGTACAAAACTACATACTACCATATACTCACCTAAAAATACAACTAAAAAATACCCTATTCTGTTTCAACGTACTCCTTATAGTTGTAGACCTTATGGAGAAGATAAGTTTAGAACCAAAATTGGACCAAACTTAAACTTAATGAAAGAAGGAAATATTATTGTATATCAAGATGTTCGTGGACGCTGGATGAGTGAAGGTATTTATGATAATATGCGTGCTTTTATTCCTAATAAAACTGAAAAACAATCGGATGAAACTACAGATACTTATGACACGATTGATTGGTTAGTAAAGAATGTAGATAACAATAACGGAAAAGTAGGTACTTGGGGAATCTCTTATCCTGGTCATTATTCAACAGTTTCAACTATTAATGCGCATCCTGCTTTAAAAGCTGCTTCACCACAAGCTTGTATCGGTGACTTTTTCTTTGATGATTTTCACCACAACGGTGCCTTCTTATTAAGTTATTTTAAAGCCATCTCTTTATTTGGAACCTATAAAGATCAACCAACTGATTCTGCTTGGTATTCATTTCCTAATATGAAAACCCAAGATCAATACCAATTTTTCTTAGACAAAGGCCCTTTAAAAAATTTAAACGAATATTTTCAATATGAGAAATTAGATGTTAAAACAACTGAAAACAAAAATCGTATTGATGATTTTTTCTGGAAAGAAATTGTAGAGCACCCAAATTACGACTCAATATGGCAAAGCAAAGGAATTATTCAACATTTAAATAAAGTACCTTCAACTGTAGCAACCATGGTTGTTGGGGGCTGGTTTGATGCAGAAGATTTATATGGTCCTTTAGAAACCTATAAAGGAATAGAAAAAAATCAACCTAACAATTATAACACACTTGTTTTTGGTCCTTGGGATCATGGAGGATGGTCAAGAAACATAGTACCTAATAAAGTAGGTAACTATTATTTTGGGGATTCAATTTCATTAAAATTCCAAAAAGAAGTAGAAACAAAGTTTTTTAATCATTTCTTAAAAGGTGATGGCTCAAAAAACTCAGGATTACCAGAAGCTTATGTCTTTGATACAGGAAAAAAAACATGGAAATCATATGATGTTTGGCCTCCGAAAAATGCACAAAAAGAAACTTTTTTCTTATCTGAAAATCAAGAATTAACAACTTCTAAAAAAGGAAACTCTAAAATCAATTTTATTAGTGACATTAAACGTCCTGTACCGTATTCAGAAGATATAAAAACTGTTTTTACTCCTCGTAAATACATGACTGATGATCAAAGATTTGCAGCTAGAAGACCTGATGTTCTAGTATTTGAAACTGATGTTTTAAATGAAGACTTTACGCTTTCTGGTGATATATTAGCTAAATTAAATGTTGCTACTACTGGAACAGCAGCTGATTGGATTGTAAAAGTTATAGATGTTCATCCTTCTGATTTAAAGAATGATAATAAGGAAATGCAAACACATTTAAAATTAAGTAACTATCACCTTATGGTACGTAGTGAAATTATGCGTGGACGTTTTAGAAACAGTTTTGCTAAACCTGAGCCTTTTACTCCTAACAAAAAAGCTTCAGTAAATATTAAATTGCAAGATGTATTTCATACATTCAAGAAAGGACATAAACTTCAAATTCAGGTGCAAAGTACATGGTTTCCTTTAATCGATTTAAATCCTCAAACCTATGTAGATAATATTTACAAAGCGGATAAAAAAGATTTTAAAACACAAACACATTCTGTATTTACAGATTCTAGTATAGAATTTTCTGTTCTAAAATAATAGCAATAAAAATGAAAAAACTAATTTTATTATTAACTATAGCGTTAACTATAAACAGTAACGCTCAAGAGAAAGCAAAACCAGTATTTAAAAACGGAGAAGCTCAAATTGTTGAAGCTTTTAGTTCTCCGGATAAATGGTTGCGTCATGACTTATGGGTAGAAACAGAATTTGATACTGACGGTGATGGAAAACTAGACAGAATGCATGTAGCAGTAACAAGGCCTGATCAAACAGAAAAACAAGGATTAAAGCTTCCAATAATCTATGTTTCTAGTCCGTATTTCGCTGGAGTAGCTCCAGAAGTAGATGGTGCTTTTTGGAATGTAAAACACGAGCTTGGTGAAAAAACAGAAAGGCCTGTACATCCAGAAGTAGTTAGAAGAGGAAAAAGACCAATTATTTCTAATTCACATATTAGAAAATGGGTTCCAAGAGGATACATTGTAGTACATTCATCTTCACCTGGAACAGGTTTATCACAAGGTGCTCCTACTGTTGGTGGAGATAACGAATCTTTAGCTCCGAAAGCCGTTATAGATTGGTTATGTGGAAGAATAAAAGGATACACTACTCCTTATGGTAATGAAACTGTAACAGCGTTTTGGTCAACAGGAAAAGTTGGTATGACAGGTACTTCTTATAATGGAACAATACCATTAGCTGCAGCCACAACTGGTGTTAAGGGCTTAGAAGCCATTATACCAATTGCACCAAACACTTCTTATTATCACTATTACAGATCTAACGGTTTAGTTCGTTCTCCTGGAGGTTATTTAGGAGAAGACATTGATGTTTTATATGACTTTATTCATAGTGGTGATGAAGCTAAAAGACCTTATAACAATAAAACAGTTAGAGATACTGAAATGCTAAATAACATGGATAGAGTAACTGGAGATTATAATGATTTTTGGGCTGGTCGTGATTATTTAAATGATATGAAACCTATGAAGGCTGCTTTATTAATGTCGCATGGTTTTAACGACTGGAATGTAATGCCTGAACATAGTTATAGAATTTATAAAAGAGCAAAAGAGATGGGGATTCCTGCTCAAATTTTCTATCATCAAAATGGTCATGGAGGTCCACCTCCAATTAAAATGATGAACAGATGGTTTACACGTTATTTACATGGAATAAAAAACGATGTTGAAAATGATAAAAGAGCTTGGATTGTTAGAGAAGATGATAAAAGAACTGAACCAACAGCTTATAATGAATATCCTAATCCTGAAGCTAAAGAAGTTGTTTTTCACTTAGGTAAAGACGGTTTAAAAACAGGAAAATTAAAATTAAAAAAGAACTCAAAAAAAATAAGAGAAACTTTAACTGATGATTATAATTTTTCAGGTAAACAATTAGCCAAAGCATCTGAATCAAAAAATAGATTATTATATGTTACTCCTATTTTAAAAGAAGACATTCATATTTCTGGAGTTCCTAGTATTACGGTAAAAATTGCAAGTAGTAAACCTGCTGCAAATTTATCTATATGGTTGGTATCTTTACCTTGGAACGATACAAACAATGCTAAAATAACAGATAATATTATTACGCGTGGTTGGGCAGATATACAAAACCATAAGTCATTAAGAAAAAGTAATCCATTAAAACCAGGGAAGTTTTATGAAATGACTTTTGATTTACAACCAGATGATCAAATCATAAAAAAAGGACAACAAATAGGACTGATGATTTTTTCTAGTGATAGTCAATTTACATTATTACCTAAACCTGGTACAGAACTAACTGTAGATTTAAAAGATACTAAACTAACATTACCAATTATTGGTGGAACAAAACAAATTAAGAAGAGCTACTAAACTTAGTATCTCATATTTTTATAAACAAACTCGTAATCTAACAAATTACGAGTTTGTTATTTACATCCCTTTTCAATTATGCTTTAATCCTAAATCTTCTTGAAATTTTTACCAAAAAGAACTCTTCTCTTACTATTTAGTACTTAATAGCTTTCTTATAAAATATAAGTGTACTTTTGCAGTATTAGAACGCTATATGACATTTAAACAATTAGGGCTAGAAGCTCCATTATTAAAAGCACTTGAAAAACAAGGCTATACAAATCCAACACCTATTCAAGAACAAGCAATACCTATTTTATTAAAAGGTACTGATTTACTTGGTGTAGCTCAAACTGGAACTGGAAAAACAGCTGCTTTTGGAATACCAATAATAAATACCCTATCTAAAGAGGTATCCAAACCTCAAGGGAAAAGAAAAATAAAAGCTTTAGTTGTTGCTCCTACTAGAGAATTAGCAATTCAAATAGGGGAAAGCTTTACTGCTTATAGTGAATTTACTAATCTTAGAAATACTGTTATTTTTGGAGGAGTAAAACCTGCTCAACAAATAAAAACCTTACGTAATGGCGTTGACATTTTAGTTGCTACCCCAGGACGTTTGTTAGATTTAATGGATCTTGGACATATTACATTTCGTAATCTTAAACATGTTGTTTTAGATGAAGCTGATCAAATGCTTGATATGGGCTTTATACATGATATTAAAAAAATCATAGCTAAGTTACCCCCTAAACGACAATCTCTTTTCTTTTCAGCTACCATGCCACAAACTATTGCTGAATTGTCTAAAAAAATGCTAGGTAAGTTTGAACGTGTTACTATTAAACCTCAACAAGCTACTGCCGAAAAAGTTGAACAAGGTGTCTATTTTGTTAGTAAAAAGAATAAACCTAAGTTATTAATTCATTTATTAAATGAAAAACCTAATGAATCAGTTTTAGTATTTTCTAGAACTAAACATGGTGCTAATAAAGTAGTAACTAAACTTGGACAAGCAGGTATTAAATCGGCTGCTATTCATGGAAACAAATCACAAATGGCGCGTCAAAAAGCTTTAAAAGCTTTTAAGGATGGTTCTTTAAAGGTTTTAATAGCTACAGATATTGCTGCTCGTGGTATTGATGTTGATGATTTATCTTTAGTAATCAATTACGATCTACCTAATATACCTGAAACTTATGTACATCGAATTGGTAGAACAGGTAGAGCAAATGCCAGTGGTGTTTCATTATCTTTTTGTATGACAGAAGAACGACCATACTTAAAAGATATAGAAAAACTAATAAAACAAAAAGTTCCAAGACTTGGTGAGCATCCTTTTATGGAAGAAGATGATCATGTTGAAGAAATGTCTGTTAAGAAACCTTCAAAACAACGATCAAAAAACAACACTAAGCCTCGTGGTAATGAAAGTGGGAATCGAACTAATTCTTCAAGAAATAGAAACAGGAATCGTAATAGAAACAGGAATAGAAACAATCCTAATAAAAAAGAGTAATTATTATAATCATTAACACTTTCTATTTAATTCTGTATTTCAACTAAATTTTCATGGATGTATCGAAAAAAATTGTTGGTCAAAAGATTCAGAAAATTATTTACAGTGAAGTTAACAATAATAAAGGTGAATTTTATTTTGACGGGTTTGATACTTTTGACTTTGCAATTAATATCCAAATGCAAAATGATTTTTGGTGGCATTTAGCATGGAAGGATGATGATTTTTTTGAATTTGGAAAAGGTTTATATCAAAAAAACTCACATTTAAGTTTAGATATAATTAAATCATGGGAAGCAAATAATAGATGGATTGATGTTTTAAATTCGTCTATTATAGATTTTAAAATATCTCATATAGATAAAGCCAAGCTTATACCTTCTTTAATTGAGATATCTTTTGAAAATGGAAAAAAAATAAAAATCTTAATTGCTGAAGAATTGAATGCTTACAATTCAATTCCTTTTGGCTTAAAATATGACTTTAATGGCAGAATTTATGTTATCCATAATTTAGATATACTAAAGGAAATAGAAGTATAATTTATAAATACTTCAAAAAATCACTTCTATCTATTTCATAGGCACCCAAACTAGCCAAATGCTCATTGTATACTTGGCAGTCTATTAACTTGTATCCTAAGTTTTTTGCTAAATGAATAAAAGCTACTTTACTCATATTACTTACTTTACTAAACATACTTTCTCCACAGAAAACACCATTCCCTAAATCTACTCCATACAAACCACCAACTAGCTTGTTTTTATTTTGAGAAGTATCAAAATGCCATACTTCGATAGACTTTGCATACCCTTTCTTATGTAATTCAATGTAAGCTTGCTCCATATCATCAGTAATCCAACTTCCATATTGATCATGCCTATCAATATATTTACAATTAAATACAACCTCTGCAAATACTTTGTTTTCTGTAATAGTAAAATCTTTTTTACGAAGAATCTGCTTCATTGATTTAGATACTTTTACGTCTTCTGGAAATAGTACCATTCTTTCTTGAGGAGCATACCAAACAATAGGTTCACCTTCATTAAACCAAGGAAAGATTCCTTTTTTATAAGCGTATATTAATCGTTCAACAGATAAATCACCCCCAAAAGCTAATACACCATCTTCATTTGCTACTTCATACGGAGGAAAATTTATTTCTTCACCAATCCAAATCATTATTTAAACATCTTAAATTTCACCGCTAAAATACAACTAAACCTATTAAATACACTAAACTTCCTACTACCATAGCAATTAATGTATAAGGTAAAATTTCTTTTGCTTTTAACTTTGTAATTCCTAATAGAGGTAATGCCCAAAAAGGCTGTAACATATTGGTTATTTGATCTCCATAGGCTAACGCCATAATAGCTTTAGGTAATGGAACACCTAACTTCAAAGCACTTTCAACTACAATAGGCCCTTGTACAACCCATTGCCCGCCTCCACTTGGAACAAAAACATTTACTATACCTGCGCTAAAAAAAGTGAAAATTGGTAACGTAGTAGTTGTGGAAATTGACACAAAAAAGTCAGAAATTAAAGTAACCATCCCTGTACTTTTCATTATTCCCATAATACCAAAATAAAGAGGAAACTGAATCAGAATACCAGACACATCACTTATTGATTCAGTTACTGCACTTGTGAATTTTTTAAAACTTCCATGTAATACTATCCCTAAACCTAACATAAAAAAATTGATTAGGTTAGGTGTGATTTTCAAACTCTTAATATCTTCAAAATAACGATAAAAAAAAGTTATCAAAATTAGTATACCAAAGGCATAAGCTAATAACGATGAACTATCTAATTTTTCGGCTTGGGTAGTTCCCTTATCTTCTTTACCCATTCCGTATTCTGGTAAATTTATTTTAGTAGGCGTTGCTCTTTTTCCTAAAAAATAAAAAGTTGTAGTTACAGCAATTACCACCATAAAAAAGATGACTAAGTTCCACCAACTAAATACTGTTTGTGAATAATCAATAAGATTTGGTATTTGTACTAATATTTCATCTGAAGAAATAGACTGCATTATACTTTTAATATGCCCACTCTCGTTTATTTTTATGGGAGCAGATCCAGAAATACCTCCGTGCCAAACCATCAATCCAACATAACCTGCTGCTCCAATAATTGGATAATTTAATTTGAAATTATTTTTTTGTGCATGCTCTGCAACTTTTCTAGCTAATAAAGCACCAAAAATTAACCCTAATCCCCAATTAAAAAAAGCGATAAACATTGTAGAACAACTTACTATAGCAGCACTCGTAGCAGTATTAGTACAATATTTTGTTACTTTTAAAATTAAATTGCTTACTGGTGTGCTTAAAACCAACACATGACCTAACACTAAAATTAACATCATTTGATATGCAAAAACCAATAAACCGTTAGTCCAAATACCTTTTTCCCAAAAACGCACTATGCTTAGTGAATATTCAAAGGTAGATGTGCTAATTGGTTTGGTAAGTATTAATGCTAAAAAGATAGTTATTAACGTTAATAAAATTGCTATCGTAAATGGAGATGGCAAATACTTTTTAAACACATTTTCAATAACCTGAGTAACTTTCATAAAACTACGTTTGTTTTGCTAAAATAAACAAATAGTGTAAATCAAAAATTAACTAGCTTTGCAGCATGGTAAAAGAACTACAGTTACGTGTTAATTTAATAGAAGAAAGAAAAGAAGATATTCTAAAAAAGAAAGCTTCTAGAAAATTAAGAATCCCAATTACAGATATTACAGCTGTAAAAGTTCTACGTAAATCTATTGATGCACGTAAAAAAGAAACTATTTTCAATTATAAAGTAGCTGTATATATAAATGAGCCTATTCCTGATACTCCAGATTATATTTTTGAATACAAAGATGTTTCTAATGCAAAAGAAGTGCATATAGTAGGATTTGGACCAGCTGGAATGTATGCTGCTCTACGCTTTATTGAATTAGGCTATAAACCAATAGTTTTAGAACGTGGTAAAAATGTGCAAGACCGTCGTAGAGATTTACGTGCTATTAATCAATTTCATGAAGTAAATGAAGATTCCAATTATTGCTTTGGTGAAGGTGGGGCTGGTACTTATTCCGATGGAAAACTATATACGCGTAGTTTAAAACGTGGTGATGTTCGTAGAATTTTTGAAAACCTAGTTTATCACGGGGCTACTGAAGAAATTTTAATTGATGCACATCCTCATATTGGGACTAATAAATTACCTAAAATAATTCAAAATATTCGTGAAAACATTTTAAAATATGGTGGTGAAATTCATTTTGAAACAAGAGTTACTGATTTTATTATAAAGAACAATAAACTACAAGCTATACAATTACAAAATGGTACTGAGATGGCCGTTAATTCTGTAATTTTAGCTACAGGTCACTCTGCTAGAGACATTTATGAATTGCTTCATAAAAAAGATATTTTATTAAAGGCAAAATCTTTTGCAATGGGAGTTCGTGTGGAACACCCACAAGAAATAATTGATCAAATTCAATATAGTTGTACTGGACAAAGAGATGAATTATTACCAGCCGCTGCTTATAGTTTAGTACATCAAGTAGGGAGCCGTGGAGTATACTCATTTTGTATGTGCCCAGGTGGATTTATTGTTCCTGCAGCTACTGCTAATGGCGAGGTTGTTGTGAATGGAATGTCTCCTTCACGCAGAAATAACAAATTTGCTAACTCAGGTATTGTAGTTGAAATAAATATTGACAAAGACTTACCTAAATACGAAAAGTATGGAGTTTTAAAAGGGCTTCAATATCAAAAAGATTTAGAAAAATTAGCTTTTAATGCTGGTGGCAGAAGCCAAGTTGCGCCAGCACAACGATTAACCGATTTTGTAGAAGGTAGATTATCTTCCTCTTTAAACGAAACTTCATATCAACCAGGAATAAACTCATCTCCAATGCATTCTCTACTTCCTAAATTAATTGGAGGAAAGTTACGTAAAGGATTTGCCGCTTTTGGTAAAAAAATGCATGGATACTATACAGCAGAAGCAAATATTATTGGAGTTGAATCACGTACCTCATCTCCTGTTAATATACCTCGAAAAGAAAACTTAGAGCATCCAGAAATTGAAGGCTTATTTCCTTGTGGTGAAGGCGGTGGATATGCTGGTGGAATTATTTCTGCAGCTATGGATGGAGAGCGTTGTGCAGAAGCTGCAATAGCACGTTTATAATTAACAAGATTTCTTTGATTTATCTCTAATTACCTTGTACTTTTGCAACTTATAAAAACTGAGTTCGTTATTTACGTCATGAGCCAAAAAAAGAATAAAAAGAAAATAGATAAACCACATTATAAACGATTACATAATTATTATAATCGTACTGGTTTTTATATGTTTATTTGGGAAAGTTTAAAAAAAGCTTTTTTTCCTATAGTTGGAGTAGTTATTGCTTTAATATTATTTAATAAATATGTTTATAATATTAATGATGGTTTACAAACCATGACTGAAACTTTTTCTAGAGTTGCTATATTAATTACTTTTTTTATATCTGAAACAATTTTAGGGTTAATTCCTCCTGAAATTTTTATTGCTTGGTCTAAAAAGACTTCAAGTCCTGTTTTAAATCTATCTATTTTAGCAGTATTATCATACTCTGGTGGATTAGCCGCCTACTTTATAGGAAGAGCTTCTTTAAAGATTGATTCTGTAAGAAATTATTTAGAAGTAAAAATGGCTAAAAACCTTAAAAACACTAGTAAATGGGGAGGTTTTTTAATTTTAGTCGGAGCCTTATTACCATTACCTTTTGCTATTAGTTGTTTAACTGCTGGTATGATTAAATACCCTTTTAAAAATGTAGTAATTGTTGGTTTATTTCGTTTTTTACGTTTTGCAATTTACGCTTGGGCTATTTTTAGCATGGTTAATTAATAAAAAATATAAATACTTTATGGGTGGATTATCTAACAATGACGTTTTTAAAAAATTACGTGTAGCACATAAGTTGCGCGATACTGATATCATTGAAATTTGTGCTTTGGTTGATTTTAAAGTTTCTAAAGGAGAATTAGGTGCTTTATTTAGAGCTGAAGACCATCCTAAATATATGGAATGTGGTGATCAAATACTACGAAACTTTTTAAATGGACTTATCATACATCTAAGAGGTCCAATGCCTCCAAAAAAGAAATAACTATTTTTATAAAAATAAAACCTTCTAGAAGTACTCTAGAAGGTTTGTTTTCCCCTTAAAATTTCTCTCTCAGATTAGTAACTGAGTGATGATACTACAAAGGTAAATATGTTTTTTTATTTTAAAAACGTATTTCTCGTTAAAAAAAATGTAATTTTTAGAGATTTTGTTTAATTCATTAACAAATAATTACGTTTCCCTTATACTTTTCTTAATTTCTTTAACAAAATCAGTGATTTTGGCTAAAAACAGCTTAGTTAAGCTATACACTAAAAGTAAAAAAGGGACTGTAAAACAGCCCCCTTTTCTATATAAATAATTAAGAATATTTATTTTATAATTAACTTACGTTGTAATCTTTTACCTTCAACTCTTAATTCATACACATAAACTCCACTTTGCAGTTTATGACCTTGTGCAACACCATTCCAATTTATAGTGTGCATTCTATTTCCTGTAACTTTTCTTGCTACAAAAGTATGAATTTTTTGACCTAACATATTGTATAAACTAAGATCCACAAATACTTCCTTAGGTGTACTAAAACTAATTTGTGTATGCTCGTGCATTGGGTTTGGTCTGTTTTGAGATAATGTTAATTTATAATTCTTACTTAACTCAACCTCTTTTGATTTTACGGTAAAGCTATAAGGACTATTCATGGTACCTATTGTTTTATTTGAAGAGAAAATTTCTGTATTCTCTAAATCTAAAACGCTATTTCCATCGTATAACTTAAACTGAACATTTTCATCACTATTACTTCCAATACCGATATAATAATGGTATTCTCCGTTAATAAATTCAGCTTTAGAAGCTCCTCTTAATTCATTATCAACTAATGCTAAAATAGTATACGCTTTATTTGAATCTAAATCAGCAGTTTCAAGTACTCCATTGATATACATAAAGTCAGCAAACTGATTAAGATCAATTGTTAAATCTAACTCCTTGTATGAAGGTGTTTCTTCTAAATCACTTGATGAATTAGATAAAGCACTATTAACTTTAGTATTCTTAGCTACAGATCTTGCAGCTGCATTCTTAATAATTCCGGAATAATTAATTGCTCCTGAATTTTGAGATTTAAAAACATATCCTAATCCTGGTGTTAAATGCGTTAAACTACCACGCCAACCTCCAGAAGTTGTATATTCTGCAAATAAACCTCTTCGCTCTATTTTATCACCCTCACTTACTTTTGTTGATGTAAATGATCGTAAAGCATAACTAGTACGTTCCAAATTATTTGGATAGAAAGGAAGAGCATTGGATACTTTTCCTCCAATAATAGTTATGTTCGTATTTAGATCTACTGGCACACCTACAATCTCTATATATTTAACCGCATCTGTTGCTACTTTTACTAGATAAGCTTTTGATACATCGATTACAGTTAAGTTTCCTTTAAAATTACCATTGGTTCCAACTGTTGCTTTTTGAGTTGGATTAGTAATATCTAATATTTCAGATCCATTAGGCAAGCCTTTTATCGCTGAAAGTGCTAAAGTGTTAGACGTTTTACTATCTTTAAGATTAAAACTTAATTCTTGAAATCCTCTTACAACTGGTATTCTTCTTTTTACTTTTTTACCTACCGTAAAAGCTACTGGAGCTGCATTTGTTCCTTTACTTGTATTAAAAGCAAAACTATAATTCTCAATAATACCTTCATATTCGGTACATTCAGAAGCGTCCCAAATTTTAAAAGTTAACGCACTAGTTTCATCTGCATTTCCAAATACTGTTAAATTTACTATTCCATTACTAGCTACTCTAGCATAACCTCTTGGTGTATTTCCAATATAAGCAGTAACTGCATCATTAATATCTAGAGATTTCTGACCATCTATCAATAAATTTCCTTTAAAATCCATTGAGAATGGGTAGTCATTTTTAAAACTTTGAGAAACTACAGGCTCTGGACATGTAACAACAACCTCTACTCTAAAACTCTCTACACCAAGCTTTACACCTGTTTCTTTATTACTTGTTTTAATGTAAATGTTTGCACTGTGAACTCCAGGGTTTAAAAAGCTTTTGGTTTCAAATACTAAACTACTATTGGTTTCTCTAGCATTGATAGTATTTACAGCTCCTTTTGCTCCATTAGCTCCAGCCTTAACCTCAAACCAAACTGGTAAATTTTCAAAAGTATACGCTACATCTACACCTCCATCTTTATTAATTAAATCTACATAATCAATCGTTTTAGCTTCTCCTTGATTTTGTGAAATAGAAATGTTATTATGACTCCATTTTAATTTACTTCTATCAATAATAAAACTCCAAGAAGCCTTATCTACTTTGTTTCCTAATGGATCTTCTAGCTTTTTATCTTTCACAAAAACAGTTAATCTAGCACCTTCCACAAATTCTAAATCTGAAATTTTCATATTAAAATTAATAATCGTGTTATTTTCAGACATAGTTGTTGTAAACTGAACATCATCTACCGTTTTTGTTTGATCTAAAGGTGCAGCATTTTCATTAGTAACAAACTCAATACTATTTGCTGTTGTTCCTGAAGCATTTCCAGTAAAATCTTGAATCGCTTCATTTGGTTTTCCATTAATACCTTGTTTAGCTAATGTATTATTATTGAATACAAAATACGCTTCTAAAGTATCTTCATTACCTAATAATTGATTTTTCATTTTACTTGCTAACTGTGCTGGTGTTCTTAAGGACCTCCATAAACGAATTTCATCTAAAGAACCAACAAAAGCATCATTATTAACCACTGGTGCAATTACAATAGGATCTTCATTAGTTTTCAATACCGTTGATATTTTTCCAGATCCTACAGGATTACCATTAAAATAAATAGTAACATTACCGTTAACTTTATCAGCAACTACAGCTACATGTGTCCAAATAAATGATTGTAATCCAACAGATGATTTCACCCCGTTTCCTAAATCTATTTTACCATCTGATGCTAATAAAACCGCATAATTATTACCTTTTTGTAAAATTGGCACACTACCAGAAGTTGGGTATTTCGATGGATTCACCCACATTTCAATGGTTGCTTTTTCTTCTAAATTGAATTTAATATTATGCGGTATCGTAATCTTATCTTGAACATTATCTAATTTCACAGACGTTAATGGCTTAGGAATTCCTCCTAAAATACCACGCATTGCTAATGAATTTAAATTTACTGTAGCTGGATTAATAGCCGCTGAAAATTTAGCCGAAATAGTTCCAGTAGTATGTATCCCACCATTATCTGGAGTTGTTAACACTAATTTAGGTGCATTTCTTGCTATTTTTCCTTTTACAAATGGAGTTGGGTTTTTACGGTTATTAGGATTATCAGATCCTCCATCTCCACACACAGGTACAATTCTAAAATTATATTCTCCATTGGTTAAACCAGAAACATCAGCACTATATTCAACAAAATCACTATCCTTTTTTAAATTTTTCTTTAAAGTTTTTAAAGTTAATTTCTTCAAAATCCTTGGCATGTTATTGCCTTTAATAGTATACTCTATATCTACTGAGAAATCATCGGTATCAGGTTTGTCTTTTAATTCTGGTATTCTAAATTTAAAATCTAGCTTTTTTTGATCAGAACCATTTACTACCCAGTCATTTTGAGGTGCATCTGACGTAATAGTTTCAATACAAGCACCTGTAAAGTGTGCAGTAACTAATATTTCTGACAAAGGTTTTACACCTACTTCATTATATTCATCTACTCCATAAGAACGGTAACGATCTCCTGTTTGTTCACATTCAGAATACATCTGAATTTTTATATCCTTATAAGAAATTACCGAAGGTGCATCGGTTCCTCTTGCAATACGTAATTGCGCTTTAATTTCTTGTTGTACCCCAGTTGGTGAACTAGGATCTAAACCAAACACAAACTTTGAAGAGGTTGTTGGCTCAAAAATAGGTGACTCATTTAAGTTTACCACAGCTCCTAATGAATTTGAAGCACCCGCCATTCCTACGATATAGGTTTTTCTAGTAGCATCTTTTGCTATTTGTGTATTACGTAACGTTAAGTTATACAATATCGATTCATCACCAGTACCATAACCTACTACTTTATCAACAATCAACTCAACTCCTTCTCTAGGTACAGTTCCTGATTCAAACGGACACGAACTTCTACCTCCATTGGTTAAAAACATTGGAGTATCATATTGCGGGTCTCTTCTTATAGACACATCAAATTGATCTCCTGCATCATCGTCGTTAAAAGTAAAACTATCGATTCTACTATTTTCTTTATCTGTAGATTCAGAGTCTGTCCTAGTACTACGTATTGACGACTGATTAACCCATTTTACAGTTCCAATTTCTACATCGAAAGAAGAACCAAGAGAAGCTCCACCTCCATTAGAGTCTCCTTTATTTATGTTTTTAGCTCTAGTTAACGTATAACTAACAGATGTTAAAGCATCAAAAGTAATTCGTCTATCTAAAACAGCTGGATTTAGACCTACTCCATTCTGTCCTGGAGTATTTCCATTCGTTAAATTTTCCGTAGTAGAACTGAACCCCGGAGCATTTTTAAAAGAATTCGCAGTAAGCTTCTCATGATTATTTTTTATAATCTTCTCCCAACCCTTAATTTCATTGAGATACTTTGTAATTTCCTTGTCGTTATTGTCCGCTGGATTATTCTTTAACAGCTCCTCTAGTGTTCCTTTTAAATCTAAATGATTTCTATCTTTAGGAGGAGAAACAACATTATTATTCTTATCTGACTTTGCAATTGCCAATCGATATAAATTAGGAATTACATTATCTCCCAAGCTTTGCTTTGTATAAGCAAAAGGGACAAAACCTGTTGGCTTTGCAACTTTACCAGAACTTTTCACCACTGGAGTACAACCATTCATTTCAAGTACTTTCCCTGTTCCAAAAGAAACTATTCTAGACAAACCAATAAATACATCTGCATCTTCCCCTACATAAGTTGGATCTGATGGCGTAGAAATTTCTTTATCTAAAACTACTGTTGTTTCATTACCATTATGTGTTATATGTTCAAACTCTCCATTAATATCTATTGTATGCTCTGAATTCGCATTAAAAACACGTACACCTGTAGCCGTTATAGTAGCTGCTCCAACACCTGTTACAACACCTGCTAAGAATTCTGTTTCTATTACTTCAACTCCACCAATTGAATTATCAATATTAAGATTAACTGTTTCGTCAGTAGACATTGAAACCGTATAACTAGCTCCTTTTCCTAAGGTTGCAAAACTGTTGTCTCCTGGTGGATCATGTAATACATATCCCACTTGAGGATTTATCAACGTAAAATCAGAATTCTCTTGACTTGCACCTGTAATGATTACTTTTTGAGTAAATGAAGCATTTCTATCATTAAGTTTAGCAGATATTAAAAAGTTTCTTGTATGATCTCCTACATAATTAGGTTGAGAAGTTTTCGCAAAAAAGTTTTTAATACTAGCACGTTTATTAATAACTAAGTTTTTATTTGAAAAAAGAGCATCTCCTCCTAAAGTAACTATTGCATCTTCCACTAAGCATTTATTAGCACCATAGCTCTCAAAAACTTTAACTACCATTTTAAATGGATCGCTACTCTTCAAAATATACTTTCCATCACAACTTGGTTCTATTTTATCTCCTACATATTTTTCAGCCAATTTAGGTGTTAAAGCTACTCCTGCCACATCTTTAACTTTATACATTTCAAGTTCGATTTGAAGCTCATTTCTATATTGAAAGTCATATACTACATTACCACGTCGCAAATCGATTACCGGGCTTAGTAATTTCCTATTTGACCCTTCATTCGTAATCTCAACTCTATACCTCCCAGGTACCAGATCATTTACAGTAAAAATAGTATTATCACTATTAAAGTTAGCATTACTAATTGTTTTTTCAAATCTAGGATGCTCTACATCTGTACGTATAACTTTACCTGTCCATGCCCCCACATTGTTGTTACATGGAACTACAATAGTACCAATAAAACTATGCCTAGTAATATTCTCAAAATTCACATTTTGTAAAGGTTCCTCTATTACTACCTCATAACTATTTCCTTTGGGGTTTAATCTTGTATTCGTTGCTTTATAAGCATAAACTACTTCTCTCGAATATTGTTTAATATTGTTATTATCAAAACGACAATTACCTTTTAATTGTAAATAGTTATTATTCTCATTTTTTTCAACCATATTAACAGCTCTAGTACTGTATTTTTGATTAAAAGTGTAAGATAATTCTAATAAGTTAGCATCATTATTTATTATTTTAGCATCTTTAACCTTTGCAATATCTGATTGAGAAAGTGCTCCCTTTCGATACTCTAACAAATCTAATTTTGCTCTAGAAAAGTTAACATTTTTACCTTGTTTAGTATCTTTCCCTAAAATTACTACATCATTCGTGTTAAAAGAATTTAATGCCGTTGTTTTCTTAGTTGTATCTAAAAATAAACTTAATGTATTCGACTCACTATCAAAAGTTATCGCCCAAAAAACAAATTGACCTTTTAAGCTACTTTTTATTGTTTCAGATAACTTTTCTTGCTCCTGAATATAAATTTTTAAAACATTGTTGTTCACTAATTTTAAACTTAAGTCTCCCCAATCTAGAATAGTTTGAATGGCAGGTATTTCGTCTTTATTCCCTAGTTTTACATGAGGATTTACAAATCCTGACCAAGTAAAACTTTTTCCTTCATTAGTCACAAAACTTTTTGACTCTGCATATCCAGTTTTTCCGTCAAAACCTAAGCTCCCTTCATTTAAACGATCTTCATTTTTTAAATTTGGTCTAGGATTAGGCGTAATGATATGTTTTCCAGGAGCAGCTTTGATAGCATAGGTCCCTGTATTATCTGTAGTAACTTTAGCGTCTTCATTACTTTGAATTGGCTTCCCATCTATGAATAATGAAGTTCCTTGAATTACAGGAAACTTATTTTCACCTCCTAAATTATATTCTATAACTCCCGTAATAGGTAAACTTGAAACATCTGTGAAGTTTACATTGGTTACTTCTGCTCCATTTAATCTCCTAGGTACTCCTACCTGTTTTGTTTTTGGTAAAAACTCAAATCGAGGTTTTGTAGGTTCAATGGTATATTCAAATTTATTATCATTATTAGTTATTCCCTGAACCCCTGTACTTAATGATGTAAATTCATAATTACCTGTTTCATTGGTAAAAGTAGCATAGCTTATTTTAGGTTGCTCATTCGCAGTTAAATGTTTTAAAACACCTTTACTTTCAGCAATGTATTCTCCCTTTTTCCTTGAAGAAAAATTATATGCTTTATGAGGATCATTAAAGTCAAAACGGTAATAGGCAAATAAATTAGTTTCATTACCTCCTACAATATGCTTTGCATAATTCGCTACCTCTACTGATGTTTTTGCTACATTCCAAAAACGTACCTCATCTAAATAATATCCTGTCTTAGTAACTGCACTTAAGCAAAAAGAATTTGTTCCTCTTAAATCAATATTGAACAAATTTGAAGTGCTAGCATTTTCTATTAAATTTCCATCTTCAAATAACTTTCCACCCTTTGATCCAAAAGTAAATACATAATGATGCCATTGCGTATCAGAAGTTCTTATTCCTTTTACATATTCTTTACCAGCCAACTTTACAACAATAGTATTCTTAGCCATTTCTAACTCGGCATTTCCTATTTTTAGAATTTTGTTAGTTTCTGTACCTATTACTCGTGTTTTATACCAAAACTCAAAAGTGGCTTGATTTTTATCATTTCTAAAAGCTTCTATATTTCTAATAAAAATAGGTATTGCATCTTTTTCTATATGTAAAGCTCCTCCTGGATTTACAGTTGCTTTCGCTTCTACTTTTGCAAACTTTGTTGCTACCTTAGAAGAGGTTTCAATGGTTCCGTTTACCTTACCATTTGGTAACACAAAACCATCATCTTTACCTACTAAGGCATCTGCACCTTGTTTTTTTGCTTGAATGGTATACTCATATAGCTCATTAGGTAATACTCCTCTGTCGACATATATTATTTCATCTGAGGGCTGCTTACTACTTACATTACGCTCTGTATGAATTACCGTACTGGTTGTACCTGCACGAATATTCCTCCTTAGCACTTGGTATTCATCCATATCTTTTGCATGTAACCAACTTACAACAACCCCATTCGCACCAGACAATAAGGTATGACTACTACCATCTCCATCACTTGCCTTCACAATAATTTTATCCAGGCTTAAAATAGGATGTTTAAGTTTTGAGCTAACTGTAGCTATTCCAGTATTTTTATATGCACTTACAAAAGAGGCTTCTTTTACCAAATTATCATTTGGAAAATGTTCATATAATAAATTCTTCCAAGAAGTGGTTACCATCACTTTTCCTCCAAAAACATCTTCATTAGAAACTATATCGTTTGTATACAATGTTTGTAATCCATTGTTTTTTAACTCCGATAATCTATTCTTACTCTCTTGGTAAAAACTTCGGTATTGTTCTAATTGAATTTGTTCTTTACTCTTTTTTGCTGACCAAGCCCTGTATTCCGCTAGAAACAAGTCTGTTTTTGCATCACTTATCAGGTACAAATCTTCAATATCGAAATTAGAGTTTTTTATAAATAATTTTTCTTGACCATCTATATAACCTCTAACTTCATTCACATTAGCATCAAAGGTAATTGCAAAATGATGCCAGCTATTTTTAAACAACTGTTCGTTCAACAACAAACTGCTTTTTATTTCTTTACCTCCTATTGATAAAGACACTTCATTTGAAGAAACATCTAAAGAAAATTTAGCATTTCCACCTTCAAAGTTAGTTACTCCCCAATAAACAGGCGCACCATTTGTACTTCCCGCTGTATTGTGCTTTGCCCAAAACTCAACTGTTGCTTGTTTGTTACTTCCTGCTTGTAATAACTCTTTTATATTGGTTTGAGGTGTAAATATTCGTTCATATTTCCCATGACTTTGTACATGCAATACAGATAACTCACTATCTTGTGCTTGCAATAATCCTAAAGGACTCAATAAAACTACTAACAATAACCTAAGTAGTTTATGTCTTTTATTTATTTTTATTTTTTGCATTCTATAATATGTTTAAAAAGCGTTATTCATTTTTTGTAAATAAAAAATAAATTTATCCGCTAATTTTGATTTTTTATTATCTACTACAGCTCCATTTCCATCAAAAATAGAAGTCAGCTTTAATTCTCCATTTTCATTTACTATCGATAAGCTTGGTTCATTTATTGGAGATAAATACACTAAATCTTCGTTTAGAATACCATCTTTTCTTGGCCCTGCATAATTAACTTCCCACATGAAATTAGCCTGCTTTGTTTTATCCATTTTAGCAAAACTGAAATTACCAGGTTCATTATACTTTAAAAAAAAGCCCTTATTTTTTAAGGAACTAATAAAAACTACACCATCTTTATTTTTAACTTGCTGAATAATTAGCGCTTGTAAATACCCCGTATTTAAATCAAACTTAACTCCATGAGGTTGTATAAGTGTTGCTTTATTAGTAACTGTGTTATGCTGTAAAGCCATAAGACCTCCTGCTGTAAGTTGTTTATTCATAAATCGATATAAGGTAATATCATCCTGTGCTTTTACTACGAATCCAAGTAATAAAAACAGCATTGTTATACTAATTTTTTTCATTTACTGTTGGTTTTTATTTACAGTTGGTTTTGCTTGTAGTTCGTTTATTAATTGTTGTTGCTGTATCGTATACAGGGTTAATTCTTCTACCTTTTCTACCAATTTCAAGGTAAGCTCTTTTAAATCCATCCCTTCTTTTACCACTTCTTTCTCAGATTTCATATTTGGTAAATGTTGGTGTTTTTTAATAAAAGATGCTACTGCTTCTAAAGGCATTAATTCATAATTATCGGCAAATACATAATCTGGGAAGGATCCAACTCTTAAGGTAACTTTATTCGCTACAATATCTTCTGCTGCAATATTTTTAGACTTTATATTATTCGTTGAAATATCATTTTTTGTTATGAGCTTGGTACTAATAGTTACATCATCTTTTCCTGCTGATAAAACCTCTCTTTTTTCATTACCATACAACACCTTGAATTTATCAACTACTGAATTGTTGTTAATATCAACATTTACCACAAATCCTTCCTCATTTCTTGATTCAAAGTTTCTCGAAAGTAATTGAGTTTTACTTATTCCTACATCTAATATTTTGGTCCCAGCGGTACCATATAAAACTTTAAACGTATCAACATTTGGATCATTACTATTTCTATCTATATGAGCAATGAATGAAGCAAAACTTTTTGAAGTAAAACTACCTATATTAAAATCTACAGAACCAGATGTTACTTTATATCCATTTTTAAAATCAACTTCTTGACCAAATTTGGCTGCTTTGTTAAAAAAAGGAATTCCATCGAAATGTGTAGTACCCTTAAAAATAGTTGGAGCTTCAAAAAAAGTGCGTATTTTATGGCTTATATTATCAGGTGTAAAACTAGCCATTACTGAATTTCTAGCTAGTAAACTTATACCTTCATTTCCTCCTGCACTATCTGTATCTGAACTTATATTGATAGATCTCTGACTACCTATTACATATTGAGCATTAATTGTTGTTAAACTGGTGGCTAAAAAGGCACCTAGTACTAAAATTGATTTTTTCATTTTGTATTACTTTTGTTTGTTCCAATTTTTGTTTCTAAATCATCTATTAACTTTTGTTGTTCTATGGTATACAAGGTTAACTCTTCTACTTTTTCTACTAATTTTAATGTAAGTTCTTTTAAATCCATCCCTTCTTTTACCACTTCTTTCTCAGATTTCATATTTGGTAAATGCTGGTATTTTTTAATAAAAGATGCTACTTCTTGTAAAGGCATTAAGTCATAGTCATTGGCAAATACATAATCTGCGAAAGACCCCACTCTTAAGGTAACTTTATTTGCTATTATATCTCCTGTTGTTACTGAATATGAAGAAAAAGGTAACTGAGATTCAACTTTATTTTTATCTACCACCAATAATTTCTTTGTGCCTTCTTTGGCTGAAAAACCTTTAGAGAAATTTGTTGTTCCGCTCAAATTTGTTGTTCCGCTCAAATTTGTTGTTCCTTTAAAAGATACAAGATTTGAAAAATCAGCTCCTTTAAAAGCTACAGTACCATTATCAAAATTTGCATTACCCGTAAAATTTGTATTACCCGTAAAATTAGCTTCATCACTAAAATTAGCTTTACCACTAAAGTTAGAAGCTGAAAGAACTGTTAATCCCCCTACTACACTTAAACTGCTATAAAATTTCGCATTGTTTTTAACCTCTAAACTTCCCGCTAGTTTCATTTTATTACGAAACCATGTAAATTCAGGTAAAAATGCAGCATATTGTGTACGACCAATAACAAAACTATGACCTTCTACACGATCAAAGAAACCTCCATTAGTATCTGCTTTATAGACTATTGCATTTCCATTCGAAATAACTTTTTCCCTAAAAAAATTGAGTATTGGTTCCTTAAAATCTTGTGCATTTAACTTAAAATTACTAGTTGACAATAGTAATAGTCCTATAAATATTATTTTTTTCATTCTTATATATTTTTATATTATTATTTATGTATTTGTTTTTAGACTTTAACATTTCTTACTTTAAATATTTTATATGTCTACTTAATTTATTTAAGGATCAAAAAAAGAGGATTTGCTCATTTTGATTTTTAATTTTCGTATCATAAAATGATACATAGAAATCTTCATTTTATCTTATTTAATTAAAAGTGATTATTTTTTATGCCTGTATTTTTTACTATTAGAGTTCAATCAATTGTTTCGATAAAAAACAGGAGACCTTCTGCTTCTTTACACATAAGTATAGAAGGATCAATACTTCCTTTTTCCAATTCAATAGAATCAGATTTCATGAAATACTATTTCAATAAGTTTTTTTGAATTTCACACAAACAGTGGTGACTATTTGATAATCATATGCGAAGTATACCGATACAAATTCCATATCGTCCTAACATATTTGGTGATTGTAATTGTTTACAAATGGTATTAGAAACAGGACTAATACAAAGTAATAAAATGTGCTTTAAGTAATTCATTTTTCGAGGGATTGTTTAATAGTAAGACAGCAAAACTCCTACTTACCCCACTGTAAAACAAGACCATAAAGTCCTAAAATCTGAATACGAGACCTTGTAAAAAACAACATTTCTGTAACAAAGTCCTAATTCAGTTTTTAGGACTCACTCCTCTAATAGCATTCCCTAGCATTTTAAATATTTATACTAATTTTTAGGATAAAAAAAAGAAAATTAACTTGTTTAAAATTAATTTACAAACTAGTTACATTTACATCCCTAATTAGTAACTTTCATTCTAATTAGTGTTAAAAAGTTTGCGTAAAATCGATTTATTACACTATTAAAATAATCAAGAGTTCAAACCAATAACAAAGAAACCTATTAATATTTATTTTAGTAAAAACTACATTCCCCTAATAAAATGAAAACTTGAAACTTTATAGACAATAAAAAACCAGAGAAGTTAACTTCTCTGGTTTAAATAAACTTATTTTTTAAATATTATTATTTTTTTATATACATACTAGGGCTCATGTTTTCATGTTTTTTAAAAGCTTTATAAAAAGTAGACTTTGAGCTAAAGCCTGATTCTTTTGCTACTCCTAATATGGAATAATTTTTATAAATTTCTTTTTCTAAATTTCTTTTAAACTCCTCTATTCTTAACCTATTTATAAAATCGTTAAAATTCCCATCTGAAAAAGTATTGATCAGTTTAGAGATATACTTCGGATGCATTTGAGTACTATTAGAAATATTTAATATCGTTACTTTAGAGTTTTTATATATACTATTTAATCTTATCGTTTTAATTAATTCATCAAAATCCTTTTTTTCATTAATACTGCACGTTTCCTTCTTTTTTTTATTATAATTAAAAACTGCTACTCTCCTTCTAACTTTTTTAAACTTAAATGAAATTTTTTGCTTTATTAGAAACCCAAAACAAACTAAATAAATAATATTTACTATACCATCTAAATAAGATAGTTGCTTAATGAAACTAGGACAAAAATAAAAAACTATTACATGAAAAGAATTAAAAGCATAATAAGTGAAGCCTAAAAACAGTAGTATAAAAACAAAATAAATAAAAAATTTATTTTGAATAAAAAATCGTTTAGACTTACCTTTTATAAAAGTTTTTAGTTTAAAATAAAAATAAAGCAACATTACAAAGTTATATACATTATCTAACGCTAAAAAGTAAGGAGGGTATTGTGGATTATATAAGATATTAACCCCCAATATATATGTAATTATTATAGGATAAATATATTTAGATTTAACTCTTAAAGTTTCAATTAAAAATGAATATACAATAGTCTCTGATATTGAAAAATAATAATACTTTGTTGGAATAATATAAGTGTTATATTTAATTTCATATAATCTTTCAATAGATTCAAATATTAAATTTATTAAAAGAAATTTCAATAAATATTCACTTTTTACAGAAGTGTGAGATATTCTATTATTAAAAATAATAGCACAAATAATTAATAAAAAGAATAAGAAAAATAATTCAAAAAAAACTGGTGAGTTTAATTCTAACATAAAAAATAAAAAAGTAGATTGAAAATAAATGGAATATATTTTACTCTAATTTTAAGCTATTTAAAATTAGAACTAAATAAAAAAAAGAGGCCGATAATTTATCAGTCTCTTTTTCTTTAAGGTTCTTACATTTTTTATTCAATAATTAACTTACGTTGTAATCTTTTTCCTTCAACTCTTAACTCATACACATAAACTCCACTTTGCAGTTTATGACCTTCTGCAACACCATTCCAATTTAAAGTATGCATGGTATTTCCTGCTACTTTTCTTGCCACAAAATTATGAAGTTTTTGACCTAACATATTATATAAACTAAGATTTACATAAACATCCTTTGGTGTACTAAAACTAATTTGTGTATACTCTTTCATTGGGTTTGGTCTGTTTTGAGATAATGTCAAAGAATAGTTTTTACCTAATTCAACTTCTTTTGATTTTAAAGTAAATATATAAGGACTACTCATAGTACCTGTTGTTTTATTTGAAGAGAAAACTTCTGTATTCTCTAAATCCACAACAGTACTTCCATCGTATAACTTAAACTGAACATTTTCATCACTATTACTTCCAATACCGATATAATAATGGTATTGACCATTAATAAATTCAGCTTTAGACCCCCCTCTTAATTCATTATCAACTAATGCTAAAATAGTATACGCTTTATTTGTATCTAAATCAGCAGTTTCAAGTACTCCATTGATATACATAAAGTCAGCAAACTGATTAAGATCAATTGTTAAATCTAACTCCTTATATGAAGGTGTTTCTTCTAACTCACTTGATGAATTAGATAAAGCATTATTAACTTTAATATTCTTAGCTACAAATCGTGCAGCTGAATTCTTAATAATTCCGGAATAATTAATTGCTCCTGAATTTTGAGATTTAAAGATATATCCTAATCCTGGTGTTAAATGCGTTAAACTACCACGCCAACCACTAGAAGTTGTATATTCTGCAAATAAACCTCTTCGCTCAATTCTATCACCTTCACTTACTTTTGTTGATGTAAATGATCGCAATGCATATCCTGTTCGTTGTAAATCATTAGGGTAAAAAGGAATTGCATTTTTAATATTTCCTCCATTGATTGATAAGTTATTATCTAAATCAACTGGTACCCCACTTATTTCTATATATTTTACAACCTCATGAGTAGGAGCTATACTTACTAAATAAGCTTTAGTTACGTCAATTTCAGTTAATCCACCTGTAAAAATATTATTACTTCCTAAAACCGCTACTTTATTATTTAACAAATCAAGAATTTGAGAATTCACTGGTAATCCTTTAATAGCTGTTAAAGACAATTTATTAGACGCTTGATTGTCCTTTAAATTGAAACTTAATTCTTGATATCCCTGTACAACAGGTATTCTTCTAGTAACTTTTTCACCAACCGTAAATTTAACAGGCACTGAATTAGAACCTATAGTTTGATTTGAATTAAAGCTATAATTTTCAATAATTCCTTCATACTCGGTACATTTTGAAGCATCCCATACTTTAAAATTTAGCACTGATGTTTCTCCAATATTCCCAAACACTGTTAAATCAACCAAACCAGAAGTTCCTACTTTAGCATAACCTCGTATTTGATTACCAACATATACTTTTACAACATCATTTATATCTACTGAATTTTGAGAATTAATAATTAAATTTCCTTTAAAATTCATTGAAAGTGGATAATTGTTTTCAAACCCTGATGCTATTGCTGGCTCTGGGCAATTAACTGTAACTTCCAATCTAAAACTTTCAACACCTAATTTTTGTCCCGTATTTTTATTACTTGTTTTTATATAAATAATAGCAGTATGTACTCCTGGATTTAAATAGTTTTTTATTTCAAACTCTAAATCTCTATTCGTTTCCGTAGCCCTAATAATATTTAATGCGTCTTTAGCTGGGTTAGCTCCTTTTTTCACATTAAACCAAACCGGTAGGTTTTCAAAAGTATACGCTACATCAATCCCTCCATCAGAATTTATTAAATCTATATTATCAATGATAGTCGTTTCTCCTTGATTTTGACTTATTGATAAATTATTATGACTCCATTTTAACTTACTTCTATTAATAATAAAACTCCATGAGGTTTTATCTATTTTATTTCCTAAAGGATCTTGTAGTTTTTTATCTTTTACAAAAACTGTTAATCTAGCACCTTCAACAAATTCTAAATCTGATATCTTCATATTAAAATTAATAATCGTATTATTTTCAGACATAGTTGTTGTAAACTGAATATCTTCTACGGTTTTCGTTTTATCTAAAGGAGCCGCTTCTTCATTAGTAACAAAATTAATTCCAGTAGCTGTTGTTCCTTGAGCATTTCCTGTAAAATCTTGAATTGCCTCATTAGGAGCACCATTTATACCTTGCTTTGCTAATGTGTTATCATTAAAAACGAAATACGCTTCTAAAGTATCTTCATTACCTAATAATTGATTTTTCATATTACTAGCTATTTGTAATGGTGACCTTGCTGATTGCCAAACTCGTACTTCATCTAAAGAACCTACAAAAGAATCAGTAGTTACCATTGGAGATATTACAATGTTTTCTGAATTTACTTTATTTTCAATAGTAGAAATATTACCAGAACCTACATTTTCTCCATTAAAATAAATAACAGCATTTCCATTAGTTTTATCATAAACTACAGATACATGTGTCCATGTAAATGGTTGAATTCCTTTAGAAGATTTAACGCCGTCATTCGTTATTATTTTACCATCTGGCATCAAAGAAACATGATAGTTTCCTCCTTTTTGAATGATAGGAACATTAACTCCTGATGGGTATTTTAATGGATTTACCCACATTTCAATAGTTAATTTATCTTCAAAATTAAATTTATTATTATGAGGAATATTGATAACATCAGTAACATTATCCATTTTAACAGATGTTAATGGTTTTGGAACTCCACCTAAAACACCTCTCATTGCTAACGAATTTAAATTTACAGTAGCTGGATTTATTGGTGCTGAGAATTTTGCAGAAATCGTTCCTGAAGTAAATATCCCTCCATTATCTGGAGTTGTTAGCACCAACTGTGGAGCATTTCTTGCTATTTTCCCTTTTACAAAAGGAGTTGGGTTCTTACGATTATTAGGATTATCAGAACCACCATCTCCACACACTGGTACAATTCTAAAATTATACTCTCCGTTTGTTAAAGCTGATACATCTGCACTGTACTCTACTTGATCAGTTTCAGAATTTAAATACTTTTTTAATGTTTTTAAATCTAACTTCTTTAATATTTTAGGATCATTGTTGCCTTTAATTGTATATTCTAAATCCACTGAAAAATCAGTACTCTCTGACATTCCTTTTAATTCAGGTATTCTAAAATTAAAATCTAACTTCTTTTTATCAGAACCATTTACAATCCAATCATTTTGAGGTGAATCTGAAGTAATCGTTTCAATACAAGCTCCTGTAAAATGAGCTGTTACTAAAATTTCTGCATACGGCTTCACTCCTACTTCATTATATTCATCTACTCCATACGAACGGTATCGATCACCAGCTTGTTCACATTCAGAATACATTTGAATTTTTATATCCTTATAAGAAATAACCGAAGGTGCATCGGTTCCTCTTGCAATACGCAATTGAGCTTTAATTTCTTGTTTTACACCAGTTGGTGAACTTGGATCTAAATCAAAAACAAACTTTGAAGAAGTTGTTGGCTCAAAAATAGGTGACTCATTCAAATTTACAACTGCCCCTAATGAGTTTGAAGCACCTGCCATTCCTACTATATACGTTTTTCTAGTAGCATCTTTCGCTACTTGTGTATTACGTAACGTTAAGTTATATAATATCGATTCATCTCCAGTACCATATCCTACTACTTTATCAACAATCAACTCAACACCTTCTCTAGGTACAGTTCCTGATTCAAACGGACAAGAACTTCTACCTGCATTGGTTAAAAACATTGGGGTATCATATTCAGGATCTCTTCTAATTAATACATCAAAATGATCTCCTGCATCATCATCGTTTAATGTAAAACTATCTACTCTGTTATTTCCATTTTCATCTGAATCAGTTCTACTATTAAAATTATGAACCTTCGTTTGATTATTAAATGTAAGACCCGCTCCAAAAATTGTAAAATCAGTTGAGAAACTAACACCTACATATGGACCACCACTAAATGAGTTTCCAGAACTCTTCGTTTTCTCTCTTGATAATGTGTAACTGATTTCAGTTAACGCATCAAATGTAATTCGTTTATCTAAAGCAGAAGCGTTTAACCCAGCTCCACTTTGTCCTACATCATTATCATTTGTTAGTTTTTTTGTAGTGCTACTAAAATTAGGTGCACTATCAAAATATGCCTTCGTTCTTTTGTTATGATTCTTATCAATGATAGAAGTCCATCTACTAATTTGATGTAAATAATTAATAATATCTTTATCTTCTTTATCCTTCGGAGTTTTCGCTAATAATTTTTCCAAAGTACCTTTTAAATCTAGATGATTTCTATCTTTAGGAGGTGATACAATACCATTATTCTTATCATATTTAGCAATTGCTAATTGGTATAAGTTAGGTATTACAATATCATTTAAACTTTGTTTTGTATATGCAAAAGGGGTTACAGACGAAGGTTTAGCTACTTTATTTGAATTTTGCACAACTGGTGAACATCCATTCAATTTAAGTACCTGACCAGTTCCAAAAGTTATTACCTTAGATGTACCTATAAATACATCGGCATCTTCTCCTACATACGTAGGATCTGAAGGTGTAGAAATTGACTTTTCTAAAGTAACTGTTTCTGAATTACCGCTATGCCTTAAATAATCAAACTTTCCTCCAATTAAACCTTGAGTATCACTACTAGTTTGTAAAACAGGGTTCACAAATCCTGCTACAGTTCCTACTCCTAATGGAGCTGCAACAATTCCTGTTAAAATTTGTTTTTTTACTTTTAGTTTAGCTCCAATTGAATTATCTATTTCTAAACCTATTCCATTTTCAGCAGAAAATGAGTACGAATATGTAGCTCCTTTTGCTAAAGTTGCAGAACTATTATCTCCTGGAGGATCATGTAATACAAAACCAACTTGAGGTTCTATCAATGTAAAATCTGAATTTCCTTGGCGAGCACCTAGTATAATTGCTTTTTTAGTTATAGATGCAGTTCTACCGTTATGACTTGCTGATATTAAGAAGTTTCTTGAATGATCTCCTAAAAAATTAGGAGATGAAACTTGTGTAAAAAACTCTAACACTCCTTTACTTAAAGTTCTATCAGTTAAATTACTATCTGCTAAAATAGCGTCACCACCAAGTGTTACATCAGCTCCTTCAACTGGGCATTTATTTACTCCATACCTTTCAAAAACATTCACATTCATTTTAAACCCATCATGAGACTTAAAAGTAAAACTTCCTTCACAAGTACTGCTAATTTTATCTCCAACATAATCTCTCATGTTTTTTACATCTCTAACACCAGCCATATCAAATTCAAACAACTCAATTTCTAATTCAATAGGATTTCTAAATTCAAAATCGTATACAATATTTTTACGTCGTAAATCTATTATAGGACTTTTCAAAACTCTATTTGCATTTGTATTTGTAATTTCAACTCGGTATTGACCAGGTAGCAAATCATTTATTGTAAAAACAGTTGTATCATTATTAAAATCAGCAGAACTAATTATTTTTTCAAACTTTGGAAATTCAATATCTGTTCGAATTATTTTTCCAGTCCATGCCCCAACACTATTATTACAAGGCACTACAATATTACCTATAAAACTACGTCTAGTTATATTTTCAAAATTTACATTTTGCAATGGCTCTTCTAATACTACTTCATAATGATTTCCTGTTGGATTAAATTTAGGATTAGTTGCTTTATAGGTGTACTGAATTTCTCTGACATATTGTTTATGCGATGTATTATCAAAATTACACCCTCCTTCAAATTGTAAATAATTATTATTTACCCCATCAACAACTGTATTAATTGCTTTAGTTCCATATTTTTGATCAAAACTATATGATAATTGTAACTTTGATTGTTCAATAGCTAAATACTTTCCTTGTTTTAATTTAGCTATGTCATCTTCTAGAAGTGACACTGCTCTATATTCTAATAAATCAATATGTGATTTTGAAAAGTTTTTAAATGTATTAGATTCCTCTTCACTACCTACTATTAAATTACTCGCTATTTCTAAGGAATTTATTGAAGTATTTTTTCTTCTATCATTCACATAAAGTGAAATCGTTCCCTTTTCTTTATCGAAACTTATACTAAAAAAAGAAAACTGTCCTAAGCTATTAGCTGGTATGTTTTCTGACAATCTTTCTTGAGTTCCTGTATATACTTTTAATGTTGTATTGTTAATTAGCTTTAAAGATAAATTCCCCCATTGCAAAACAGTTTGTATAGCTGGTACTTTATCTTCATTACTAGTTTTAAGATATGGTTTTACAAAACCAGACCAGGTAAAACTATTTCCATTATTAGTAATAGAATTTATAGAACGAGCATATCCTGTTTTTCCATCAAATCGTAAACTTCCTTCGTTTAAACGCTCTTCATTAGCTAGTGATGGCATAGGATTAGGTGTTATTACATGGTTACCTGGAGCTGTTTTAATTGCATAAGTACCAGTATTATCAGTAGTTACCTTACTATCTTCATTACTTTGTACGATTGAACCATCAACTTTTAAAGCTGTACCCCTAAGTACAGGATATAATTCATCTCCTACTCTATAAGAAATTACACCTGTTACTGGTAAACTCGATACATCTGTAAAGTTCACATTAGTTGCTAAGTCACCATTTAATCTTCTAGGTACACTTGCCTGTTTCGTTTTAGGCAAAAATTCAAACCTAGGTTTAGATGGTTTTATTGTATACTCAAACTTATTGTCATTATTAGTAACACCCTGTATTCCTGAATTTAATGAAGTAAATTCATAGTTACCTGTTTCATTTGTATAAGTAGCATACGTTATTTTTGGTTGTTCGTTTGCTGACAAGTGCTCTAATACACTTTCACTTTCAATTAAATACTCACCTCTTTTTTTTGTTGAAAAATTGTATGCTTTGTGTGCATCATTAAAATCAAAACGATAATAAGCAAATAAATTTTCAACATTACCTCCAATTATATGCTTTGCATATTCGCTAATTTGTAATGGTGTACGAGGAGCGTTCCAAAATCGAACCTCATCTATATAGTACGTAACATTCGTTCTTGTGTTTAAAGAAAATGTATTTACATTATTTAAACTCAACGCAAATAAAGTAGCACTACTTCCATTAGAAATAGGAGTCCCATCTTCAAATAAAGTTCCTCCAGATACATTAAATGTAAATGCATAATGATGCCAATTAGTATCTGACTTTCTTCTACCTGCAACATAAGTAGAGCCGTTTAACTTCACAAGTATTTTGTTTTTTTGTAAAATCAGCTCGCTATTTCCAATTGAAAGCACTGTATTCTCTCCTTCAGTTATAGTAGGAGTTTTATACCAAAACTCAAAAGTTGCTCCACCTTTTGCTTTTCTAAAGGCATCAATATTTTTTATAAATAAAGGTTTTTTACCTTGAATAAACTTTAAAGCACCTCCTGGATTAATGTTTCCTGAAGCAATAGCTTCTACTTTTGCAAATTTAGTAGCAACACTAGAAGAGGTTTCTATAAGTCCTTTAACTTTACCATTTGGCAATACAAAGCCAACGTCTTTCCCCGTTAAGGTAGTTACTCCATTATGCTTTGCTTCAATAGTGTATTCATACAACTCGTTTGGCAAAATTCCTTTATCAACATAAAACAATGATTCTGAAGGATTCTTTGTTTTTGTATCTTTCATTGTATGTACTACCGAACTTATAGTACCAGCTCTTAAGTTTCTTCTTTTTATAATATATTCATCAACATTTCTAACATGTTGCCATTCTACAAATATGCCATCACTCCCTGATAGCAAAGGGTTATCAATACCATCTCCATCACTCGCTCTTACAATAATTTTATTCAAGTTTAATACTGGATGTTGAATTTCTGAACTAATATTACTAATATTATTAGATTTTAATTTTGAAGAAAACTCAGCTTCTTTTATTAAATTTTCATCAGGAAAATATTCATATAATAAATTTTGCCAAGAAATAGATGTTAATACATCACCACCAAAGAAGTCTTCATTTTTATAATTTGTATTAGTATATACAATTTCTAGCCCATTATTTTTTTGTTCTAATAATGAATTTTTTGCTTCTTTATAAAAAGTACGATATTGCTGCTCTTTGATTTGTTTTTTCCTCTTTGCAGTTGACCAACCTCTGTATTCAGCTAAAAACAAGTCCGTTTTTTTATCACTTGAAAAATATATTTCCTCTACATTAAAATTGGAAATATTTTTAAAAAAGTGCTCAATTCCATCAATATACACTCGTAATTCATTAGCACTTTTATCTATTGAAAAAGCATAATGATGCCATATATTTTTAAATAATTTGTTATCTAACAGCAAGTTTTTAACTTGCTCACTTACTCCTATTTTTAAAGAAACTTTATTTTCTTGGATACTTAATTTGAATTCTTCGCTTCCTGTTTTCAAATTTGAAAATTCCCAATTTACAGCTTCTGAATTACCTGAACTTGCTGTATTATGCATTGCCCAAAATTCAACAGTTGCCCTATTAGTTATTCCTTTGCTTAATAAACTGTTTAAATTAGTTTGTGGATTAAAAACTCTACTATATTTTCCTTTACTTTGTATTTGTAACACTGCTAAATCATACGATTGTTGTGCATGAACAAAAGAAAAAGAGCTTAATAGGGCTATTAATAAATAGCCTATAATTTTATTTTTTCTCATTATTAATATTTTAAAGTACGTTAGCTATTTTCTCTATCATAAATCTGTATTGATCTCCTACTTTTTTACCATTGGTTAATAATTCATTTTCAGAAGACTTAAAAACATCTACTTCAATTGCATTATTATTTCTTTTTACCAATCCTTTATCTAAGTTATTTAAAGGTGAAATCAATACTTTTCCTTTTCCTGCAAATTGAACTTGCCAAGTATAGTTATTTAACTTTTTAGAGTCTTGAATCGTTAAAAAACTAACTTTATTAGACGTAGGATTATAGTGTAAAAAGTATTTTTTTTCTTTAGCTGACGCTATTAATACTTTTCCACTTTCTAAGCGCTTTAATATAAATGATTGTAAAAAGCCATCTTTTTCATTAAGCTTTGAGCTCGATTTCTTAATTAAACTTGCTGAGTTATCAGAATAATTATGATGTAGTATCATTTCATTTCCACTAACTATACTTGCATTAGTAAACCTGAATAGCTCTATATCTTGAGCCATTGTTATTCTTGTACCTAAAACATATAGACACAAGAACAAAATAAGTTTGTTTCCCATATCTATAAACTATTTTTGATTCAATTTAAGTTGGTTTTTAATCGCTTTTAGTTCTCTTAAAAGAATATTTATTTTTTCTTCTTGTGCGATGGTATGTAATGTTAACTCTTCAACTTTTTCAACCAAAATAGTATTAATTTGTTTCACATCCATACCTTTTGATACTACCTCTTTTTCAGAAGGCATATTTGGCAAATGCTTATTTTCTTTAATATAAGTAGCTACATCTTTTAAAGGCATTAAATCATAGTCTTCTGAAAAAACATAATCAGGAAATGATCCTATATTTAACACTACTTTATCTAAAGTCATAATTCCATTTTGTAAACTAGCCATTTCATTATTATCTCCATTTACAAAAGATATTTTATCATTTTTCCCATGGCCTAAATTAAGTCTACCAGTACTTTTTGTGTAAGAAACACTTCCAAAAGTACCTTGTTGTATTTGAGCATTTTCTGTTGATATATTAGTATTAAATACACCTGCGTTTGTAGTTAAAACACCATCGTGTATTTTGGCCATTTCTACGTTTGTGCTATTTCTAAAAGAAATAATATCATCTCCATTATTATCTACATCTGGATGTAATACTATTGGTCCATGACTTTGAAACTCACCTCCATCTACTCTAATATTTCTACCACTAAGGTGTATTCCTTCTTGAGGTGTAATTCCTATTCCTATTTTAGAAAACGTACTATTGCCTGACACACTAAAATTACCATAAACATTAGCATCTCTATGAAAATGAGCAATTCCATAAAAACGAGTTAAATCTTGAAAAATAGTTTCTTTTTTAAAAAAGGTTCTAACTAAATGAACATTATTAGCTGGAGTAAAATAAGCTAGTTCTTTATTTGCAGCAAACAAAGAAACTCCTTCGTTACCTCCTTTTGCATCTGTATCTGCTTTTATATGTATACCTCTAACTGTTTGTATAACATGTTGTGCTTTTACTGTACTTACGCCTAATAATAGTAAGCCAGCTATTGTAATTTTTTTTATCATTTTATATTATTTTGGTTAATTTTTCTGTTGTTCTATACTCAACAGTTTTTTTGAAAGAACTTTCATTATTTTTTCAGAATGCTCTTTCATTTCTTTTAATTCATCAACAAGTGTATTTATCTTCTGCTCTTGTAAAATAGTGTGTAGTGTAAGTTCTTCTACTTTTTCTACTAAAACAGTATTTATTTGTTTTACATTCATCCCATTCGCTATAACTTCAGCTTCGGATGGCATGTTAGGTAAGTGTTTATTTTTTTTTATATAAATAGCTATTTCTTTTAAAGGCATTAACTCATAGTCTTCTGAAAAAACATAATCAGGAAATGAGCCCACATTTAATACCACATTTTTTGCTATAATATCTTGTGCCTTTATATTTTTTGTTTCAATGTTTTTTTGAGTTATAAGTTTTTTGTGAACAGTAACATCATCTTTTCCTGCTACTAAAACTTCACTCTTTTCTCTACCGTATAGTACTTTGAATTTATCTACTTGTGAATTGTTATTTTTATCAATGTTTACTACAAACCCTCCATCATTTTCAGAAATAAAGTTTCTTGAGAATAATTTAGTATAACTTATTCCTACATCAAGTATTTTACTTTTTTGTGTTCCTTGAAATATTTTAAAAGTATCTACATTAGGATCATTACTATTGGTATCAATATGAATATTAAACGATGCACTTTGGTTTGAATTAAAGGCTCCTTCATTAACATTAAAAAAACTATTCGTTTTCTTATAACCAAATAACTTAAATGAATTGGTATGAAAAACTGATTCGCTAAGTGAAGTTTTAAAAACCTGATTTTTTTGATCATGCCCAATCTGAACTTTAAAAACCGCGTTTGTATTTCTATGATCTCCAATTCGCATTTCTACGTCTTTTGCAGACATCAAATAGAATCTATCATTAGCATAATGGAGTATTTCATCAGCCTTAAATTTCACATACTGATTTGAACCTCTAAAGAAAGGATCATTTCCTTTTCCTTGAAAAATCCTAAAATAATCTACACCAGGATCATTATTGTTATTATCTACTCTAATACTATAACCTGCAGTTACACTTACTTGTGCTTTTAAATTATAGGTAGTAAATATTAATGCAATTACTATTAAAATTGTTTTTTTCATGTATACTTCTTTTATGGTTATGATTGTTTTTTAACTATTTATAAGTCCACAAAATTGAAGTAAGAAGAATCATTCTATTTTACAAGAGTCACTATTTCACATACATCAATATTTGACATACATCACATTTCATTATTTAATTTTTAATTGATTTATTCTCTTGAAGTATTAGGAATACTATGTTTCTTATAGTTTAATTCAAGTCTTTTTCATTATTATTTAAACGTTAAATGGAGTAAAAAAAACTTTTTTAACTTTTTTCTTTAACATTTATTTAACACTTTTTAATAAATTTGTACCTTGACTTACTTATTTTATTTAAAAAAAACTAACAATAAGAAAACATATTATTCATTTTCAATAAATTAGTCGTACCTACTGTAAATACTACAAAGCAAGACTTATGATAAAAAATTCTTATACTTTATAAATTTTTTATATCAGAAACAAATAGGGTTTTCTTTTTTTGAATTGTTTAAAAAAATGTAAGTACACTTTATATTTTACTACTCAGTAACAGCTTAAAGATTTATGTAATAATTAATTTTAAAATAATTTATAATGATTTTAGAGTCCCTCATTAATTGTAAAAAATCAATAGCTAGATTAATTGAATCTCAAGCTATCCAAAAAAAATATGTTTCTGGCGATCCTATTTTATTAAAAGATGTGCCAATTGACAGCACAGCTATTGTTATAAAAGGAGTGCTAAAAGCTCATTTAGATCAAGAAAACAACTCCTTACTTCTATATCATATTTATCCTCAAAAAAACCCTTTCATTGCTTTAATGAATATGACGAAAACCTTTGCTGCTCCAATTTCAATTACTGCTATTGAAGACAGTACACTACTATGGATTCCAAACGAACTAATAGCTCAATGGCAAACAGAATGTTTATCATTTAAAAAATCTATAATTAACTCTAGTGAATATAATATTAGTACTATGTTTTCTAGAATAAAAAACTTACTAACTCATTCATTAGAAAATCGTTTGTTTTATTATCTCGAAAACAAATCTGAAATTTACAAGGAAAAAGATATTCGCATTTCAAGATCAGAGATATCATTAGACTTAAAGGTGCCACTTTCATCTATTTCTAGAGCCATTAAACGTTTAGAAGACCAACATAGAGTTATTGGTAAACCCAGGTCCATACAATTAGTTGTATAATAACACAATATCACATACTACCTATTAAAAAGACACTATGCCGGTGTCTAAAAAAGCCTACTACCTTTTTTACTTAATTGAATTTTAAAAGCAATCTAATTTAACCAAACTAAATATATGCTAAAAGATTTACCGTTCTCTAAAGAGGTAATTAAACTATTTGAAACTTATGGAAAAATATTACATTATAAAAAAGGAGATTTATTACAAAACTGTGATGAATTCAATAACGGAGTTTGTATTTTATTAACAGGTATCGTTAAGATATCTATAAATCATCATAATAAAAGAACGCTTCTCTATTATATAGAAAGTAGTAATTCAAAAATTATGAATTATACAAACTCTCCTAACATACCTACAGATGAAATATGTAGTATCGTTGTTGAGGATATTTCTATTTTAAGAATTCCTAATAATTTATTTTTAGAATGGACAAATACGTATATTGAATTACGTGATTTCATGATTAGTTCCTTTCAATATCATTACATGTCAATTGTTAATAAAATGCAAGAAATCAGTAATCAATCATTAGAAAACAATTTATTTAATTACATCAAAACTAAATCAAAACTATACAATAAAAATGAAATTAAAACTCCTTTATTAGAAATATCAGAAGATTTAAATTTTTCAAGAGAAGCAATTTCTAGAGGATTAAAAGCTTTAGAATTAAATAAAAAAATAATTCGTAAAACTAGATCAATAATTTTATTAGAAAAAAATCATGAAAATTTATAACAAAAAAAAGACCTATGAATACATACTACTCATAGGTCTTTTTTTATAGATATAACTTTTTTACTTAAAAAGGTAAATCATCTGGTTCGTTATCAGACAAATCTGGTGCTGGTGCAAACTGATCTGCTGGTGGTACATTTTGAGGTGCAGCTTGTGCTAAATTTTCAATTCTCCATCCTTGTACAGAGTTGAAATACTTTGCCTCACCTTGTGGATTAATCCACTCTCTACCTCTTAAATTAATAGATACTTTAACATCTTGTCCAACTTGGTAGCTATTTAACAAATCACATTTATCTTGAATAAATTCAATCAAAATCATTTGTGGATACTGCTCATCAGTAGTCACTACTATGTCACGCTTTCTAAAACCATTACTTCCAAAGGTTTGCGTTTCGTTAATTAATTTAATTTTACCAATTACTTCCATTACTGTTTATTTAATTAAAAGTACTTTCCAAGCACTCTCTACTTCATTGTTATCTAAATACTCTTGTGCAAAAATATGTTTTTTTTCTTCAGATACCCCAACTAATTGTGGATGTTCTTTAGCAAAGTTATTAACATCTTCAGCTGTTGGCAACTGTTCTACATTACCTAACATACCTAAATTATTCCCAGTTAATACAGTACTATTTCTAATTTCAAATGGTATTTTATCTACACCTATACCTAAAGTTGCTATGGGTTTTGGTATTTCAAAGAAACCATCTTTAGCTCTTGTGTAGTAATTACCTCCTGCTCTGGCTACTAGGTCAATTTTATGTTGATCTATACCTCCATTTTCATCTAAAACACTTTCATTTATATGTAACTTAACAACCTCACATACTATTAAATTACCTGCTCCTCCTTCGTTTCCTGTGTAAATTATGTCTGTTACTTTACACTCAAATTGTACAGGAGATTCTGCTACTCTGAAAGGCTTAACCTCATCTGAAGGCAACATTGTTAATCCAGATTTTTCAAACTCATTAACACCTTTAGGGTACATTGTACTACTCAAAGACATTTGTTGAACAATATCATAATTTACAATATTAATTACTACCTCTTTGGTTGCCTCAGCATTATCTAATGTATGCTTTGTTTTATTTGCTCTTACACTTCTAGCTGGTGAAAAAATCATTATTGGAGGGTTTGCTCCAAAAACATTAAAAAAACTAAATGGTGATAAATTTGGGTTTCCTTCTTCATCTATAGTACTTGCAAAGGCTATAGGTCTAGGAGCTATGGCTCCTAATAAATAACCATGAAGTTTAGCTGTTGGTATATCTTTAGGATTTATGGATAACATTGTTTAATTTATTTTTAGTGTAAATATACTACAGATTTATATATCATGTTATAGTAAAGAATAGTTTATATTTGAAATATGAGTCTTTTTCAAAATACATTTTGGCTAAAACGTGTAGTGGTATTAATTTCTATTGTTATTGTTTCCTTAATTTTATGGAATACCTATATTTTCTTTCAAAAGTTTAAAGAAGAAGAGCGTGGTAAAATGAAAGTATTTGCTGCAGCTATGAAAGAATTAAACGACAATACTGATTTAAATGCAGATGTAACTCTACCTCTAAAAATTTTAGAGAATAACCAAAACATACCTTCAATTTTATTAAATAGTAAGGGTGAAATTATTGAAAGCCAAAATTTAGATAGTTTAAAAGTATTAAACCCTAAATATTTAGAAAAACAACTTCAAATCATGAAGGATCAGAATGATCCTATTGAAATAAGTTATAAAAACACTCAGAAGCAATACGTATACTATAGAAATTCTGATTTATTATATAAACTAAAATATTATCCACTAGCTTTATTATTAATTCTAGGTTTATTTATAACTATAATATATATGGTTTTTAAATCTAGTAAAGTTGCTGAACAAAATAAGCTTTGGACAGGAATGGCAAAAGAAACTGCTCATCAAATTGGTACACCTTTATCGTCCTTGTTAGGGTGGATTGCTATTTTTCGTACAGAAAATATTGACCAAATGTACGTTGATGAGATAGAAAAAGATGTAGATCGTTTGAATATTATTGCGAATCGTTTTTCTAAAATTGGTTCTCTACCAGAATTAAAACAACACAATATTGTTTCTATCACCAAAACAGTATTTAGTTACTTAGAATCTCGTAGTTCTAAGCAAATTTCATTTTCTTTTAACGCATCTCAAGAAGAAATTAACACTCAAATTAACACTGAATTATTTGGGTGGGTAATAGAAAACCTTATCAAAAATGCAATTGATGCAATGCAAGGTAAGGGCACCTTAGACTTATCTATAAAAAACACTTCTAAAAAAGTTAAAATTACAATTTCAGACTCTGGAAAAGGAATGCACAAATCACAGTTTAAACAAGTATTTAAACCTGGATTTACAACTAAGAAACGTGGATGGGGATTAGGCTTATCTCTTTCTAAAAGAATAATTGAAGATTATCATAAGGGTAAAATTTTTGTTCAAAAATCAGAAATAGGAAAAGGAACTACATTTCAAATTTTATTAGATAAATTTTAATTCACTTTTTCTATTCTTTTTCTCTGTAAATACCCAAACAATATTCCGCCAATAGTCCATATTACAACACCAATTAAAATACTTATTGTTGTTATTTTCTCTCCTATAATTAACGGGTAAATAATACTCATAATTACAAACATTATTGCTCCCCATAACAAGCCAACCTTAGTCCATTTTTTCATTATTCAAAGTTTTTTCCTATTTGTTGAGCTAAAGAAATAAATTCATCATTTGTTAATTTTACCTTTTGAGTAAATTGCATATCTACCATTGTATTAATTGGTATTAAATGTACATGAACATGAGGTACTTCTAACCCAATAACACTCATTCCTATTCGTTCACAAGAAATTGTTTTTTCTAATGCTTTTGCCACTCTATAAGAAAAAGACATTAAATTAGAATATTCATCTTTAGATAAATCAAAAATTTTATTTTCTTCTTTCTTCGGTACAACTAAAGCATGTCCCTTTGCATTAGGATTAATATCTAGAAAAGCAATGAAATCCTCATTCTCAGCAATTTTATATGAAGGAATTTCTCCTGTTATTATTTTTGTAAAAATACTTGCCATTAATATAATTTTTAGTAAAAATAAAAAAAGCGTTACTTCTGTAACGCTTTTAACTAGTATATTTTTTTAATTATCTTGAAATTTCTAACACCTCGAATTTCATAATACCGTTTGGCACTTTAATTTCAGCTATCTCTCCAACACTTTTTCCTAACAATCCTTTTCCTATAGGAGAATTTACAGATAACTTTCCATTTCTAACATCAGTTTCAGAATCGGCTACTAAAGTATACGTAAACTCCATTCCGTTTGCTGAGTTTTTTATTTTAACAACCGAATGAATTAAAGCTTTAGATGTATCTAACTGACTTTCATCTATAATACGTGCGCTAGCTACAACATTTTTTAATTTTGCTATTTTAAACTCTAATAATGATTGTTCTTCTTTTGCTGCATGATACTCCGCATTCTCACTTAAATCCCCTTTATCTCTAGCATCGGCTATTTCTTGTGTAACACGTGGTCTTTCAACTTGCTCTAATTGAGCTAATTCTTCTTTTAATTTTTTTAGCCCTTCTTCTGTGTAATATGATACGTTACTCATAACTTCAATAAATTTAAAAATCTCATCCCTAACGGAATGAGATAGTATTACAAATGTACAAAATTTTCGTAAATTCGTGACGTTATATTTATAGATACACAAAAAAACATGAAAAAATTATCTTTATTGCTACTTCTTACAATCTTATCAAACTGCAGTAGTACTCCCTCTATAAATAGCTGTTTTAGAAATACAATAGCCCCTATTACAGTATTTCTAAACAATCCTCAATTAAATGGTTTATTAACTCCAAATGGAACTGCTGCTATAAGCGGAGGTATTAATGGTATTGTACTATTTAATAAAGGAACTGGTGGATCTTTTTCTCCTTATATAGCAATAGATAGACAATGTCCTAATAAAGATTGTACTACTCCAATGACAATAAATTCTCCTGTATTGGAATGTTCTTGTGATGGCAGTAAATACAGTATGTTAAATGGTAGCCTTATAAAAGGTACTAATAATTGTGAAGGTGGTGCTAGAATTTATACAGTTACTCAAAACGGAAGTAGTTTGCAAATAAGTAATTAATTTAAACATACTATGAAATAGATTCTTATTTTTGCAGTAACAACAACACTTACTAACAAATTTATCGTGAAAAATTATTTTTCTTCAAACTTTAAATTGGGCGTTCTTGGTGGCGGACAATTAGGGAGAATGTTACTTACAGAAACACAAAAGCTAGATATTTATACGGTTATCTTAGATTCAAATAATGAAGCTCCATGCGCACAAATTTGTAATGAATTTCATCAAGGAGATTTATTAGACTTTGATACTGTTTACAATTTTGGAAAAAAAGTTGATGTTTTAACTATTGAAATTGAAAATGTAAACATTGATGCTTTAGATAAACTGGAAGCTGAAGGGCATACCATTTATCCTAAACCAGAAAATTTAAGAACAATACAAAATAAGGCACGTCAAAAAGTGTTTTATCATGATCATAATATCCCCACAGCAGATTTTTCTAGATTCGCTTCTTTAGAAGAATTAAAACACTCTATCGATAATGGAGCGGTAAATTTTCCTTTTGTATGGAAATCTGCAAGGTTTGGTTATGATGGAAATGGTGTGAAAATTGTTAAATCTATTACAGATTTAAATAATTTACCTACTGACGAATGTATCGCTGAAAAATTAATTCCTTTTAAAAATGAATTAGCTGTTATTGTAGCTAGGAATACAAATGGAGAAGTTAAAACTTATCCAGTTGTTGAAATGGAATTTCATCCAGAAGCAAACCAAGTAGAATATGTAATTTGCCCTGCAAGAATAGAAGAAAGCGTAGCTAAAAAAGCGCGTGAAATAGCTTTAAAAGTAGCTGATATTTTTGATTTTGTTGGATTATTAGCTGTTGAAATGTTTCAAACTGAAAATGATGACATTTTAGTAAACGAAGTAGCTCCAAGAACTCATAACTCTGGTCATTACTCAATAGAAGCTAGTTATACAAATCAGTTTGAGCAACACCTTCGTAGTATATTAAACCTTCCTTTAGGTAATACGGATAGTAAATTAGCTGGCATCATGGTAAACTTAGTAGGAGCTGAAGGGCATACTGGTGAAGTTGTTTATAAAAATATCGAAGAAATTTTAAAAATAGATGGCGTTACACCTCATCTATATGGTAAAAAAACAACAAAACCTTTCCGTAAAATGGGACATGTTACTATTGTTAACACTGATATAAATGAAGCAAGAAAAGTTGCTCAGCAAGTAAAAGAAACCATACAGGTTATAGCTAAGTAATGTTTAAATAAATGATTGCTTTTTTACATACATCAAAAATTCACATTAATCGTTTTGAAAATTTAGTTAGAAAATTTGACAAAAAAATTAATGTGAAACATTATGTAAATAATGATTTATTAGTGTATGCTCTTAAAAATAACTCTTTACACAAAGATGGTTTTGAAAAAGAGCTACTAACTATAAAAAGCGATGCTCCTCAACTTATCATTTGTACTTGTTCTACTTATGGTGAAGAATGTGACAAAAGAGATGATGTAGAACGGATTGATTTACCTATTGCTAATTTTTTAGTTAAAAACTATAAGAAAATTGGTATTGCTTTTACTGTTAACACTACTAAAAAAATAAGTGAAGACATGTTAATTAATGAAGCTAAGTTAATTAACAAAACAATTGAAATTGTAAGTATTAATTGTTCAAGCTCTTGGAAATATTTTGAAAACGATGAATTTGACAATTATGAACTTACAATTGCTAATAAAATAAATACATTAGCATCACAAGTAGATGTTATTTTTCTTGCTCAAGCATCTATGGAAGATGCTAAGAAGTATCTTATAAATTTAAATAAAGAAGTTTTTTCTAGTCCAGAATTTGGAGTAAAGAGCTACTTAAACAAACTAAAAACAACAAAATTATGGTAGGTATTATAATGGGAAGTGACTCAGATCTTCCAATCATGCAAGAAGCGATAGACGTATTAGAGAGCTTTGATATTCAAGTTGAAGTTGATATTGTATCTGCTCACAGAACTCCAGAAAAATTAGTTGACTATGCTACTAATGCTCACAAAAGAGGTGTGAAAGTTATTGTGGCTGGTGCTGGTGGCGCTGCTCATTTACCAGGAATGGTTGCTAGTATGAGTCCATTACCAATAATTGGAGTACCTGTAAAAAGTAGAAATTCAATTGATGGATGGGATTCTGTTTTATCTATTCTTCAAATGCCTGGAGGAGTTCCTGTAGCTACCGTAGCTCTTGATGGTGCTAAAAATGCAGGTATTTTAGCAGCTCAAATTATTGGGGCTTCTGATACATGTGTTTTAGATAAAATTATAGCTTATAAAGAAGGCTTAAAACTCAAAGTTGAAAAAGCTTCTGAAAGAGTAAAAAAATAAGTATTTTAGTAAAAAAATATAGTTATTAACCTCATAGATTTTAAATTTATGAGGTTTCATTAATTATTTAAGAAAGTAAAAAATGAATCCATTATTACAAGATTTTAATACTCCTCCTTTTTCTAAAATAAAGGAAGAAAACTATAAACCTGCCATTAAAGAAGCTATTGAAATAGCTAAAAAAGAAATTAATGACATAATTAATAATACAGAAGCTCCTTCTTTTGAAAATACTACAGTAGCTTTAGACAACACAGGTGAAAAACTAGATAAAATAACTTCCATTTTTTTTAACCTCAATTCTGCTGAAACAAACGAAGAGATTCAAGAAATTGCCAAAGAAATTTCTCCTAGGTTAAGCGAATTTAAAAATGATATGATTTTAAATGAAGCATTATTCAAACGTGTAAAAGCAGTTTATAATCAAATCACAAATTTAAGCTTAACGCCTGAGCAAGAAATGTTGCTAGAAAAGCAATATAAAGGATTTGCACGTAATGGTGCTAATTTAGATAATGATGAGAAAGTTGAATTGAGAAAAATAGATGCAGCTCTTTCAAAACTATCATTACAATTTGGAGAACATATTTTAGCAGAAACAAACTCTTTTGAAATGCTTCTTACCAACGAAGGAGATGTTTCTGGATTACCAGAAAGTGCAAAAGAAGCTGCTAAAATGATGGCCACTCAACGCAACAAAGAAGGCTGGTTAATTACCTTAGATTATCCTAGCTATATCCCATTTATGACATATGCTGATAATAGAGAGTTACGAAAAAAACTAGCTATTGCAATGGGGAAAAAAGGATTTCAAAAAAATGAATATAACAATGAGAAAATTGTTTTAGATATTGTAAACCTTCGTCATAAACGTTCAAATTTGTTGGGGTATAAAACACATGCTAATTTTGTTTTAGAAGAACGAATGGCAGAATCTCCAGAGAATGTTTTAACTTTTTTAAATGAATTATTAGAAAAAGCAAAACCAGCAGCAATTCGTGAGTTTAATAACTTAGAAAATTATGCTAAAAAATTAGATTCAATTGAAAAGTTAGAAAAATGGGACGGTTCTTACTACTCTGAAAAGTTAAAAAAAGAATTATTTAACTTAGACCAAGAGCTCTTAAAACCTTATTTTAAACTTGAAAATGTAATTGAAGGAGTATTTGCTATTGCTGGTAAATTGTTCGATTTAAAATTTGAAGAAATTGACACTATTGATAAGTATCACGAAGATGTTAAAACATATACTGTTTCTGACTCTAAAGATAACTTTATCTCTCATTTTTATGCAGATTTTCATCCTAGACCAGGAAAAAGAAATGGTGCATGGATGACTTCTTATAAATCTCAACAAATAAAAAATGAAATAAATGAGCGCCCACAGGTATCTATAGTTTGTAACTTTACAAAGCCTACAGATACCAAACCTTCTTTACTTACATTTAATGAAGTTACTACTTTATTTCATGAATTTGGTCATGCTTTACATGGAATGTTAGCAAACACAACGTATAATAGTTTATCAGGTACATCTGTTTCTTGGGATTTTGTTGAATTACCTAGTCAAGTTTTAGAGAACTGGTGTTATGAAAAAGAAGCTTTAGAGCTTTTTGCAAAGCATTATGAAACTGGAGAAACTATTCCTATGGAGTATGTAGAAAAGATAAAAGAATCTGCTAGTTTCCATGAAGGTATGCAAACATTACGTCAATTAAGTTTTGGCTTGTTAGATATGCAATGGCATGGAACAAATCCTACCAACATTAAAAATGTAAAAGATTTTGAAGTAGCCGCTTTTTCAGATACTCAATTATATCCTGATGTTTCTGAAAATTGTATGAGTACAGCTTTTTCTCATATATTTCAAGGTGGGTATTCTGCTGGTTATTATTCTTATAAATGGGCAGAAGTTTTAGATGCAGATGCTTTTGAGTATTTTAAAGAAGAAGGAATCTTCAATAAAAAAATAGCCTATAAATTTAAAGATAATATTCTTTCTAAGGGAGGAACAGAAAAACCTATGGATTTATACAAACGTTTTAGAGGTAAAAAGCCTAACTCAGATGCCTTATTAAAACGTGCAGGTTTAATAAGTTAGCATTTAACTTTTTTATTTTTTTATAACAAAAATAAGTTCCTATTTTTATAAAAAATATTTTTTATGAGAATAGGAATTTTTGTATTTATTGTACTGTTTTTTACTGCTAATAGTTTTTCTCAATCTATTATAAAAGGAAAAGTTACAACTCACAAAAACGAACCTTTAGAAGGTGCTTCAGTTTATTTAAACAACACAACTATTGGAACCACTACTAACGAAAAAGGTGAATTTCAATTAAAAAATCATAAAGGTAATTATGAATTAATTGTTTCATTCATTGGATTTAAAACCATACAACTTAACATAAATACCAATACTAAAACTAAGCCATTATTGTGTAAATTAAAACCTGATACTAATATTTTAAATGAAGTTGTTATTCAGAAAACAAAATACGACGATGATTGGAAATATAATTTATCTCGTTTTAAAAAAGCTTTCTTAGGAAAAACCGAATTAGCATCACAATGTTTGATTTTAAATCCTAAAGTTTTGCATTTTGACTTTGACAAAAAAACAAATAAACTGTCTGCTTATGCTAGTAAACCTCTTCAGATAAAACATAAAGGTTTAGGTTACTTAATATATTATGATTTAGTAGAGTTTTCATTAATCAATAACCGTATTCTTTTCAGTGGATATACTAAATATCAAAATTTAAATATTACTATTAAAAGTAAATGGAAAACCAATAGGTTAAAAGCATATAATGGTTCTCGTATGCATTTTTACAGATCAATCATTAAAGATGAATTAGATATTGCTGGTTTTAAAATAAATCAATTACAAAAAGTACTTAACCCAGAAAGGCCTCATGATAGTATTATAAATGAAGCGAAATTAAAATTAGCTTCTAAACCTAATTTCAATAATTTTAAAAAACTCCCAACTTTTCACTCTAATAAATTGAATCTTTTTAATAAAAAAATAAGAAGTTCATTAGTTAGAAGAATGCTTACAAAAGAAACTCACTTTACAAAAAAGTTTAAAATTAAATTCTCTAAAGAAGAAATAAATAAAATTATAAATGGTCCTTTTCATGTAAGAAAAGATAGTAAAGGACTTTATTATGCCACACCAAAAACAAAATTATATGATAAAGAGACTGACTCATTAAGCTTCATAGCTAGGAAAGAGCATTTAAAAAAATATATTAATAAGCCTGTAAAGAAAAACTTAGTTTTAGATGATTTTATTATTAAAAAGGGTACTGCTTTTTATTTAAGTTTTCCTTACTTACTTGAAATTAATTACCTTAATGAACCAGAAGAAGACAACTATAGATTTGGTAAAGCAAAGCTAGACTATCAACAATCTTTCATATCTCTTATTAATACTAAAGAAACACCGATAAGTAAAAAAGGTGTTTTAATTGAACCTTTTACTGTTTTACATGAAGGATATTGGGGATATGAAGCTTTTGCTAATATGCTTCCTTTAGATTACCGCCCTTTAAACAAATAACTACAAGGGTTTTAACTTAAAAAGTTACTTTTTTGAAAAAATTAACAGTATATATCATAAATAAAAAGTTTAAGTAATTAGTTTTGTTACTTTAAGATGATTTTAACAATAAAAAATAATACAATAAAAAAAATAGCATCTCTTTTTTTGATGCTTTTTCTTATTGCCCCTATTGTTATAAAAACAATTCATCATCATCATCATGAAAATGATACTCATATTGATTGTAAAACTGAGTCAACTCATTTACATCAAGAAATCATTAATGACTGTGATATTTGTTATTTTTCATTTTCAAGTTTTTACTCGCTTAATTTAAATATTCAATATTTTATCTCTACTTTTTACAATACTGTAAAAATTGATAATTATTACTTTATTAAATTAACTAGTGTTGAATCGCTTAAAAAACTAAGAGCTCCCCCATACTTTATATAATATCTCTTCTTTTTATAATTATAAAGTAACGCATAAATTAATTTCTATAATTAGTAAGACATCTTTCATTTTGTGATAAATGATTAACTACTTATTTATTTCATTTTTTGATTCTCTTATTTTTCTGGATATTAATAACTAATTATTACTGCACATCTAATTATCAAAAAAAATGCTCTCTATAAATAAAACAGAGGGTGTTTTGCCTTACAAAACTTTGATATTTTAGTAGTTATAAATTAAGAAAACTCAATAATAATAAATCAAAAAACGAATAAATATCACAAAAAGTACGATATGATAAAAACAAACAACTTAACTAAAAAATATGGCGACTTTACCGCTCTGGACAATTTAAATATAGAAATAAAAAAAGGAGAAATATTCTGCCTTCTTGGAGCCAATGGCGCAGGTAAATCAACAACTATAAACTTACTATTAAACTTTATTACTCCATCGTCGGGAAAAGCTTTTATTAATAGCCTAGATGTTAATAAGAATACTAAAAAAACAAAATCTTTTTTAACCTATATTCCTGAAAACTTAATGCTATACCCTACTTTAACAGCAGTAGAAAACTTAGATTATTTTTTAGGTATAGGTGGCTATAAGTTTTCTAAAATAGAATTAGAGTTCTTTTTAGATGAAGCAGGATTACAACAAGAAGCCTATCATAAACGCACTCAGTATTTCTCTAAAGGGATGAGACAAAAAATAGGTATTGCTTTAGCTATTGCTAAAGACGCTAAAGTTTTATTATTAGATGAACCCACTTCTGGTTTAGACCCTAAATCTAGTAACGAATTTGGTGTACTTCTAAAAAAAATGAAATCAGACAATGTAGCTACATTAATGGCTACACACGATATATTTAGAGCTAAAGAAATAGGTACCCATATTGGTATAATGAAACAGGGAAAACTAAAACATTATTTCTCAAGTGAAGACATTTCACTTCAAGATTTGGAGAAATTATATTTAGAAACAATGACTTTAAAAGAAGAGACAGTATGATTTATCACATAATAAAAAAAGAACTTAAAGAAATTTTAAGAGATGGTCGTTTTAAAATTTCTTTAAGTATTGTTTTAGTATTGTTGGTTATAGCTCTATTAATTACTGCTAAACAATATGAAACTACAAATATTCAATATAATGAAGCTAAAAACAGTGAACGTAATGCTTGGGATTCTCAAGGGGAAAAAAATCCACATTCGGCTGCTCATTATGGTAATTATGTTTTCAAACCAAAATCTCCACTATCTCTTATCGATCAAGGAGTAGACAAATACACAGGTATATCTATTTTTTTAGAAGCACATAGTAGAAACCAAGCACAATTTAGTAATGCTTCTGATCAAACAGCTTTATCTCGCTTTGGAGAATTAACTGTAGACTTTATTTTATTATACATACTTCCTTTAATTACTATTTTAATTGGTTACAACAGTTTTACAAAAGAAATTGAAGGTAATACAGTTTACATATTAAAAAGTCAAGGAATTGTTGGATGGAAATTATTGTTAGGAAAATGGTTTGCTACCTTAATACCTTCTGTAACAATCACTACATTTTTATTTTTACTAGGTGGTATTATTTTATCAAGCATTGAAAATTATGGTATTTTTAACTGGTCAGCTTTTGGCACTTTATATCTTATATATATCACCTATTATTTAATTTTCACCAATATTACATTACTAATTTCCTCATTAGCAAAAAAATCAGGAATCTCTTTAGTTATTAATTTATCTTTTTGGGTATTAGCTTGTTTTATAGCCCCAAAAGTTGCAAGCAATTTAGCAGATACAAAATATCCATACCCTACACATCAAGAATTTTCAAAGAGAATTTCAGAAGAAAACAAAAAAGGCTTAGATGGCCATAATCCTTGGAATAAAGAAGCAAAAAAGCTTGAAAAAGAAGTTCTTAAAAAATATAATGTTGACAGCGTACATAAACTTCCATTTAATTATAGTGCCTATAGAATGCAAAAAGGAGAAGAATATCAAGCGAAAATATATGAAAAGCATTATGATTATTTAAATGAACAAGCTAAAAATCAAGATGGAATTTATAAATCATTAACGATTATTTCTCCGTTTCTTCCCACACGTTTTTTATCAATGGCTGTAGCAAAAACTGATTATCAAAATCATTGGGATTTTGCAGAATCTGCAGAAAAATATAGAGTTGAAACACAACGTTTTTTAAATGGAACTACTGAGAAAAATTCAAAATATGGAGAACGATACGTTGCTCCTGCAAATACTTGGAGTAAACTACCAAAATTTAAATATCAAGCTACAACATTTTCTACTGTGCTTAAAAAAAACACATTCTTGTTTTTAATACTTGCATTATGGCTTTCGTTTACTGCTATAGTATTAATATTCACTAATAAAACCTATTAAAATGTTTAAACATAATTTTAAATACGAATTAAAGATATTGCTCCGTAGTAAATGGCTCTTGTTACTTTTTTTTACTATGCTTACTATCATTCTTTTTGCTGGTTATAATGGGAAACAAAAAGTAGACAAACGATTTTCAGACATTGAAAAAGCGTATAGTGCAGTAAAAAAGAAAGATTCAAAAATGTTAAAGGTCTTAGATTCACTAGAAAAAGGATTTGAAACTAGTGTAAGGTCATGGGCAAAACCAACTAGGCCAATGCATATTGGATATTCTTTTCCAAGAGTAGCAGCAATGCCTCCTCAAGCCTTAACTTTTATATCGACTGGGCAAAGTGATTTGTTTACGCATTATGTACAACCAAAAGCCTATGGTGACAGTTTTTTATTTAATTATGCTGAACTATCCAACCCAATTCAATTACTTTTTGGAAGTTTCGATTTATCTTTTGTTATTATATATATACTCCCACTCATTGTTATTGCTTTTAGTTATAATATATTCTCCTCAGAAAAAGAATCTGGGTCATTAAAATTATTAGCCTCCCAACCAGTTTCAATGTTTACTTGGATTTTACAAAAAATTGGTTTAAAATTTCTTTGGTTAACCTTAATTACACTCGTTATTTTAACCATCACTTTTGTAATTAATGAATTTAATTTTTCAACAAACTTTATAGCTTATATTAATACTCTTTTACTGGTTATAGCTTATATCCTTTTTTGGTTTGTTGTAGTCTTATTTATAAACATATTTATCAATAACTCAGCAAAAAACGCTGTAAGTTTATTAGCAGTTTGGGTATTTATAATTTTGATAATTCCAGCTATAATTGGTCAACTTAGTAATGTTTTTTATCCCATTCCTTCAAGATCAAAATTAATAAGTGAGGTAAGAGAGCTAAAAGATAAAGTTTCTAAAAAACAAGATAAAATTTTAGATAATTATTTAAGAGACCATCCGGAATATGCAAGCAATGACTCTTCAAAAAACTACTCTTTTTGGCATAAATACATGGCTTCTCAAGATTTAGTTGAAGATGAATTAAAACCTTTAATAACCTCTTACGATGTTCAATTAGAACAGCAACAGAGATGGATACAAAGGTGGCAATACAGTTCCCCTGCTATAATTTTACAAGAAGCTTTTAATAACTTAGCAGGAACATCAACCTTACACTATCAAAATTACAGAAAACAAACCAGTTCTTTTACTAAAGAATGGCGTAACTTCTTTGTTCCTTTATTATATAAAAATGAAAAATTTAGCACAAACCTATACTCTAAGCTTCCAAGCTTTGAATACAAAGCTCCAAAATCTTTTTCTATATTAATAAAGCTAATTTCATTATGTCTATTTTCTCTATTCTTCATAAGTATAGCATGGATTAATTTTAAAAATAAATTAAAAAAAGGAACACTAATTAGTAATTAAAAAAAATGTCTATCACTTTTTTGTGATAGACATTTTTCATTTATTCTTTTCTTCAATCCACTTACTCATGTATTTTGTAGCTTGTAAAGTTTGATGCTGTAATAGATTTCCTAGAAAATTTTTATTACGGTGGTCTACAATATTTTTTTGAAGTATTTTTATTTGATATATAAAAGGTTGACTAATTTTATCTTTATCATATATTGAGTTAATAATATCAATTCCATTAGTCTGGAAACTTTTCCAAAGTTTTTCATTAGTATATAATTCAATAGCTTTTTTTAAAAACTGATCAAGATCATCTTCTATAAAGCCATTCCAAGGTAAGTTTCCATGCATCCCTTCGGCTCCAATTTTTGTTGTTACACTAGGAGTTCCACATATCATTGCTTCTGTTAACTTTCCTTTAATGCCAGCACCAAATCGTAATGGTACTAATATTACTCTTGCTTTATTTACTACTTCTAGTGCATTTTTTGCAAATCCTTTTACTATAAAACCTTCTTTTGGTTTATGTAATTGATTTATTTGTTGGGTAGCATAAGCACCATAAATGTGAACTTCTACTTCAGGTAATTTCTTTCGTATATCCTTCCAAATTGATTTTAGTTGTAAAACAGCATCTACATTTGGAGCATGAAAGAAATTCCCTATAAAAACAAAATCTTTTCGCTTTTCATAAGGCTTCCAATTTTCAATAACATATCGATCTATTTTAGGAAGTAAAAAAGGAAGGTGATATAACAACTCTTTATCAATTTTAAACACGTCTATTAATAATTTCATTTCATATAATGAAATTATTATACTTAAATCACATCTTAAAATAGAGGCTATTTCTCGTTTAGCATCATCTGAAGTCAATAATGATTCATTAGTAAATATTTCATTTCTTTTTAGTTTATTATGACGTGTTTTACGTAAAAAATGTAAATCTTCAGTATCTAATACACGTAGCGCTTTAGGACAATTTTCTGCTACACGCCAACCAAATTGCTCTTCCATCATAAAACGATCAAATAGTACAGTAGTAGGATTTAACTTTTGTATAAAATCATCAAATGATGAGTTATTCAACTCAATAGTTTCTTCATTAACTCCTATAGAAGATAAGTCAAAAGCTTTTTCTCCTTTAAGTGATGGTGAAGCAAATGTTATTTTATAATTCTGTTGTAAAAACAACTCTATTAGTTGTAACATTCTAGTACCTGCAGCAGATGAATTTGGCTCTACCCAAACATACCCTATAATAAGAAGATGGTTCATTTTGCAAAAATAGTGGTTTTATATTGACATTCTTTATCTTCTGTTTTAATACTACTCGTCTAAAAACTAATCTTAAACATTCTTCAACAAATCAACAATTATATGTAATTTTGCGGTTATTATTCTGAAAAACAAAACAGATAGCTAGGTAGAAACATAAAATACTAACTAGCAAATACAAAACAATAAAAACACGACTCATGAAATACGATGTAATCGTTATTGGTTCTGGTCCTGGAGGATATATTTCTGCTATCAGAGCTGCTCAATTAGGAAAAAAAGTTGCTATTATAGAAAAATATTCTACTCTAGGTGGTACTTGTTTAAATGTAGGTTGTATACCTTCAAAAGCTTTATTAGATTCTTCTCATCATTACTATGATGCTGTACATCATTTTGAAGAGCATGGAATCTCTGTTGAAAAACCATCTTTCGATTTTGGAAAAATGGTTGCTCGTAAAGCAAATGTAGTTGAAACTACAACAGGTGGAATTAAGTATTTAATGGATAAGAATAACATTGAGGTTTTTGAAGGATTAGGTTCTTTTGAAGATGCTACACATGTTAAAGTTTCAAAAAATGATGGTAGTTCTGAAGTAATTGAAGGAACTAATATTATTATTGCTACAGGTTCAAAACCGTCAACATTACCTTTTATTTCTATTGATAAAGAACGTGTAATAACATCTACTGAAGCTTTAAAATTAAAAGAAGTACCTAAACATTTATTGGTTATAGGTGGTGGTGTAATTGGGTTAGAATTAGGTTCTGTTTATAAGCGTTTAGGTGCTAATGTAACAGTTATTGAATATGCCCCAACAATTACTCCAACTATGGATAAAGATGTTTCTAAAGAACTTACTAAAGTTTTAAAGAAACAAGGAATGAAATTTAATGCGAATCATGGTGTTACTTCTGTTGAAAGAAATGGTGAAGAAGTAATTGTTAAAGCAACTAATAAAAAAGGTGAAGAAGTTACTTTTACAGGTGATTATTGTTTAGTATCTGTTGGTCGTCGTCCATATACCGATGGATTAGCTTTAGAAAAAGCTGGTGTTAAGGTTACTGAAAGAGGAATGGTAGAGGTTAATGACCTTTTACAAACTAATGTTTCTAATATATATGCTATTGGTGATGTTGTTCGTGGAGCGATGTTAGCTCATAAAGCAGAAGAAGAAGGTGTAGTAGTTGCTGAATACTTAGCAGGTCAAAAACCTCATATTGATTATAATTTAATTCCTGGTATTGTTTATACGTGGCCTGAAGTTGCTGCTGTAGGTAAAACTGAACAAGAATTAAAAGATAGCGGAGTTGAATACAAAGCTGGTAAATTTTCTATGCGTGCATTAGGTAGATCTCGTGCTAGTGGAGATACTGATGGTTTTGTAAAAGTTTTAGCTGATAAAAATACAGATGAAATTTTAGGTGTTCATATGGTTGGTGCTCGTGTTGCTGACTTAATTATGGAAGCTGCTGTTGCTATGGAATATAGAGCGTCTGCTGAAGATTTAGCTCGTATTTGTCATGGTCACCCTACATACTCTGAAGCAGTTAAAGAAGCTGCTAAAGCTGCTTGGGATGGTAAGCCTTTAAACGCTTAAAATCAAAAAAAACATAAACAAAAAAGGTATTCTTTAAATAGAATACCTTTTTTTTGTTAATTTTTTACATATATTTAATTTCATTAACTAAACCCCTTCTAAAAATGAAATTATTCAAAACTTTATGTATTCTTTTTACATCTTTAACTCTTTTTTCCCAAAGCTTTGTTGAAAAACAACTTCCTACTCCAGATAATCTAAGTTCCTTATTCATTGGACCACTACTAAAATCAACTATTCATTATGGAGCCAGGCCTAATAACTTTAATGGCAAAGTTATTTTGTTTAACCATGGATACATTGATCTTAACCAGCTTTTTTTCACAAATAACACTTTTTATAAAGAAGCATATAACGAAGGTTATCAAGTTGTATTTGTTGCTACCACAAGAGGTGAAGGTATGTGGGCTAACGGAAAGTTATTAGCCGAATCTATTGATATTATAACTAATAAATATCATGTAAATGATGTATACATTATTGCACATAGTAATGGAGGAAAAGCCTCTGAAGTTGCAATGTATACTCATAAAAAATATAATAAAGTAAAAAAGGTTTTTGCTTTAGGAACACCATATTGGGGTACATATTTAGCAGATATATCACAACAATGGTGGCTAAATTGGTTATGGAAAAAAACGGGATTAAACGAAGGAGGTGCTACTTCAACTACATACTACTGCAGAGATGTTGTTCGTCCATATTTTGACAATCATATAAATAATGAGCCTTCAAAATTTATTATTCTTGGTGGGTCTGGATTTGCTAGAGGACATACACTTTTAGCTCCTTTAATGTTTGCTAGCGGTAGCGTTTTATATTTACATCAGGGTGTAAATGATGGTGTATCACCATACAAAAGTACACTTAGGCCCAATGGAATTTATACATTTAAAAAGAACGAAGCTTATTTAGATCATGTCGATATTGCTTTAGGGCAATATGTATGGAAACATATAAAACCATACTTAAACGAAAACGTTTTAAAAAACACAACACCCAAAAACACTTCTGAATTAGTCAATTACACAAAAACATCAAGTGATTATCAAATTATTAATTCCGAAAATGATTATGACAAAATTATAGCAGATAGAGGCAATACAAATATTAATTTACAAGTATTTCATAAAAACTCATATTCAAACTTCAATTTAAAGTCAACGAAAGGTAGATTATTTCCAAAATTAAGAGAACAAAGCAAAACGAATTCTATAGTTAATTACATGAGTAGTTATAAGCTTAATACATCAAGCTCAACTATTATAAAGGGTAATTCAAAATTTGTCGCTTATGCACATCAAATCAATGGTCCAAAAATGGTTTTTGAAGTTGAAAAAAACAAAAACATATTAAAAGTATCTTTTCTAAATTCAAATACCAACTTTGATGAAATTGAAGTAACTGCTACTATTTCTAAAACTTCTGATTTATTAGGAAATAATACTGAAGAAGAAATTTATTTACAATCGTTTAGCTACCATCAAAAGACAAAACAATTTATACTTGATACATCAATTTTTAAAGAAGGTGTTTATAGTATATATATTAATAGCGAGCATCCAGATTTTACTAGAAATATAGTTTCTGGATTTACAATTGGTACCATTACAAATAATAAAATTAAAGAATTAAACACTCCTAAAGAATTTCTTTTTGACATAAATTTAAACAATAGTATGATTACTAATTCTATAAATATCAAAACTAAAGGGATTACACCTACTCATGGGCTATCAATTAAAATTTACACAATAAATGGTAAATTAATGACAGATAGTACTATGATGGGAAGTAATGGAGCATATAATACTGATACTAGCAATCTTCCTTCAGGGTTATATATAACTACAATAAAATACAAAAGCCATTCTAAAAGTTTTAAAATCATAAAGCAATAATTATTAAAATTAAAACCGAGTATAAATACTCGGTTTTAATTTTTCTCTTACTTAATTAATATCCTTCAATATGAATTCCTAGCCCCTTAGCTATTTCCATCCCTAAATTTCTATCTGCTCTAAACCAATGGCACAGCTGTTTATTTATTATTTCAAGTTTTTTCTCTCCTGAAATTCCACTCATTGCATTTACAATATTTGTAACTGTATCTTTTTGTTCTTTTTTAGACATCAATCTGAATAAATTACCAGGTTGTGTATAATGATCATCATCATTTTCATTACGATCATAATAACCTACTTTCTTTGAATCCAATTCATAGTTTATTCCTTTTCTTGTTGTCTCTAATTCAATATCATCAAAGCTGTTTGGAAAATAATTTGGCGAATTCCCGCCATTATCATCAAAACGCATTGAACCATCTCTATGGTAATTATTTACCATATATGGGCACTTATTTACTGGTAAAGCATCATAGTTTACACCTATGCGATAACGGTGAGCATCAGGATAGGCCAAAATACGCCCTTGAAGCATTTTATCTGGCGAAAAACCAATACCATCAACTAAGTTTGAAGGAGCAAAAGCCGATTGTTCTACATGAGCAAAATAATTATTTGGATTTTCATTTAACTCTATTACACCAACATCTATTAAAGGAAAAGAAGCATGAGGCCATACTTTAGTAACATCAAAAGGGTTCCATTTAAATTTCACTGCTTCATCATTTGTCATAATTTGAATTTTCAAAGCATACTTTGGATACTCTCCATTATCAATAGCTTCTACTAAATCTCTTTGCGCATAATCTGGATCTTTTCCTTTTAATTCAGTTGCTTTATCATCGCTTAAGTTTTTGATACCCTGCATTGTTTTATAATGAAATTTCACATAAAATCTTTCATTATTATCATTTACTAAAGAGAAGGTATGACTACCATACCCATTCATAAATCGATAACCATCTGGAGTTCCTCTGTTACTCATTAAAATAAGTACTTGGTGTAGACTTTCTGGATTTAAAGACCAATAATCCCACATCATAGTGGCTGACTTGCAGTTAGTATAAGGATCGCGCTTTTGGGTGTGTATAAAGTCTGGAAACTTTTTAGGATCCTTAATAAAGAAAACCGGAGTATTATTTCCTACTAAGTCCCAATTACCATCTTCAGTATAAAACTTTATAGCAAATCCCCTAGGATCTCTTTCTGTATCTGCTGATCCTTTTTCTCCTCCAACAGTAGAAAAACGTACAAATAGCTTCGTTTGCTTACCTACTTCATTAAATAACTTAGCTCTTGTATATTTGGTAATGTCATTTGTTACCGTAAAAGTACCATACGCTCCTGAGCCTTTAGCATGAACTATTCTCTCAGGAATTCTCTCTCTATTAAAATGAGCTAATTTCTCATGTAAAAAATAATCTTGTAATAATAACGGACCTCTTTTTCCAATACTTTGAGTATCCTCATAATGATATAAAGGTGCTCCTGACTCTGTTGTTAATTTTCTTTTTTTACTCATTATTATCTGTGTTTTGTTTTTGTAAACATATAAAAAAACACACTATAATAAAAATTGATAGTTTTTATGTTAAAATAATTAAAAACTATTCAATAGTTTAAACAATAAAAAAAACCGAGTTTTATAACTCGGTTTCTTACTATAAATAGGATTATATATTATTGTTGAATACCATAGAAGCTTCCAACACTATCATTTATATCTGCAGCTTTTTTAACAGCTTCATACATTTGAAATGTTTTATTTTTTCTATTATTTGCTATTCTCTTTCTATAAGTGTCATAGTTAGGTAACGCAGTAGGTAATTCTTTCTTTTCAGTAACGAAAGCATAAACACCTCTATCTCCAACTACTTTAGTATATACTTTATTTTCTTTTGCATTGATCATTGCACCTATAATTTTAGGTTCATAACCTACACCTGAAAGACTAGGAGATTGTAAATTTACATCTACTGCGCCTCTAATTGTTTGACCTGATGATTTTGCAATATCTTCTAAAGTAGCACCACTCATTTTGCTCGAAATCATTTCTGCTTTCTTTTCATTTAGAATTATAGGGCGTACACTTTGTACAGCTTTATCAACTGACATTAATCCTTTAGATGTTTTATCAGTTAACATAACTACAACATATCCTCCATCTACATCAAATCTCTTAAAGTTACCTACTTCAACATCTTTTCCAAATGCCCAAGTTATAATTGCTCTTTCATTACCTATTCCAGGTACATTTTCATCTAAAACTTTTAATCCAACAGCTGGTAAAGAAGTTAAACTCTTTTCTTTAACTAAATCAATATATTTTTTACCATTAGTTAAATTTAATGCAAATGTTTCAGCATTTTGGAAGATTGTATTTTCAGTTGCTTCAGAAGCTTCAATCTTTTTTCCAAAAGTTGCTAATTTCATTGCTGGTTGAAAATTTTTCTGATCTTCAATTTTTATAATATGGAAACCAAAAACAGTTTTTACTACTCCCATATCTCCTTTTTTCCCTTCAAAAGCAAAATCTCTAAATTCAGGGACCATTCTGTTATATCCAAACCAATCATAAAAACCTCCTTTATCAGCAGATCCTTTATCAGAAGAAAGTTCTTTAGCTAAATCTTCAAATTTAGAAGAGTCTGCCTTTAAAACAGTTAATAAACTATCAGCCATTATCTTAGCATCCGCTTCATTTTTAGTTGGCTCATATCCACTTGGGTTTGCACCTATAAAAGGGATTAAAATATGTCTTGATTGAACTGAATCAGGCAATTGTGTAATTTTAGTAATTTTAGATAATTTGAAGTAATCATTATCTTTATAAGGTCCAAAAACTTCACCTTCTTTACCTTCAAAAAGCTTATCAGCTATTCCTTGAGGAACTTGAGCTTTAAATTTATAATTATCATCAAGTGAAATATCAGATTTAGCATCTTCTAAAAAAGCAACATAATCTGTAGTGTTCTTTAGGCCTTTTAATATGTTTCTATTATTAGGATCTTCAGAATCTTCGATTAACTTAGCCACTTCAGCTCTTAATGCTTCTTCATCTTCTAATGTTGGAACAATATCAAACTTCACAAATTTAACATCTCTTGATGCTTCAACTTGATATTGATTTTTATGACTCTCAATATATGCTTTAACATCGCTCTTTTTTACAGTTACTGTACTATCAGCAATTGAAGTATAAGGAACATATACATACTTTCCAGAAACTTTAGTGTTTTCAGTTAAATATTGTCCTTCTCCTTCTTTTAGAGAAGCTCCTAAACCTGAAGACACTAAATTATCGTAAGTAGTTTTCTCTAAATTATCTCTTAAAGAAACCATGTAGTTTTGCCAAGCTCTCCACTCATCATTATTTGCATCTTTTATAGTTGCTAAATGTTCTTTCAATTTACTTTTATCAAAAATTCCAGAAGTTTGAAACCTTTGATCACCTTGAACTGTAGGTGAATCAAATAAAGCTTGCATAATATCAGCTTCTCCAACTGTTATACCCGCTTCCTCTAATTGAGATTTGTATATTTTTTGACGTAATAAATTATTCCAAACAGTTTTAGCTGCTTGCATTTCAGAAACTCTATTACCAGTTTGCTTTTTATATGCATCTAAGGCTTCTGCAAATTCTTGACGAGAAATACTTTCTCCATTTACATCTCCTACTTCGTTTACTTTACTTGCATTAAAAAAATCTGATATTGTAGATGGGTCTAATACAAATGCAAAAAGTGCTAAACCAATAACAAGAATTAAGAACATTGAACGTTCTCTAATTTTCGATAAAATTGCCATACGTCATTTTATTTTATTAACAGTGTGCGAAAATACAATTTCACATTTAATAATGCAATGTTTTTTTAGCTGTTTTAGAGTAAGTTTACTTATATGTAATAATTATTCTTCTTTCTCTAATACTTTAAAATGAATCACATCTATTTTTGACGTACTAACTTTTAAAATTTTAATTTGAAATTTACCGATGTGTAAAACCTCGTCCTGTTCAGGAATATTTTCGGTATGATTAATTATAAAGCCACCTAAAGTTTCATAGGCCTCTTCTTTTGGTATATCTAAATTATACTCTTCATTTAAATAATCAACTTCAAGTCTTGCAGAAAAATTATATTCATTATCACTTATTCTTTCTTCAAGAAGCTCTTGATTATCATGTTCATCTTCAATCTCTCCAAATAATTCTTCGACTACATCTTCTACTGTTATTATTCCAGAGGTACCTCCATATTCATCAACAACAATAGCTATACTTTTTCTTTTTTTTATTAATGAATTTAAAACATCATTAATAATCATAGATTCAGGTACAAACTCAACAGGTAATAGTATTGATTTAATTGTTCTAGGCTTTTTAAACAATTCAAAAGCATTTACATACCCTAAAATATCATCTAAAGAATTTTTATATACTAGTACCTTAGATAATCCTGTTTCAATAAACAACTCTCTTAAATTCACTACCGAATCATGTATATCTATAGCAATTATCTCAGTTCGAGGCACCATTATTTCTCTTGCTTTAACTTTGTGAAACTCTAAAGCGTTTTGAAAAATTTGGATTTCAGAATCAATTTTTTCTTGGTTACTCCCACCATCTAACTGTTCAGATATATAATTACCTAACTCTTCTTTACTAAATTCTGTTTGCTTTTCATTTTCTGTCGTTTTAAAAAAAACTTGTAAACAAAAATCAGAAATTTTAGTAATTACCCATGTAATTATATAAAAAATTAAATAGAAAAAATAAGCCGGTATAGCAAATACTTTGAGCATTTCATTAGCATAGATTCTAAAAATAGCTTTTGGTAAAAACTCAGCGGTAACAAGTATAATAATCGTTGATATAACTGTTTGAGTTAACAAACTAATGTCTATTAAAATATAACTTAGTATAATACTATCTGAAGGTAAAAATGTTTGAAACCAATTCATTAAAAGCTTACCCATAAAGTAGCTATAAATAACTAAAGCAACATTATTACCAACCAACATAGTTGTTATAAACTTTGAAGATTTCTCAGTTATTTTTGCCAGAATTTTAGGTAAAACTCCTTCTCTCTTTTTTTCTAATTCAATATGTAATTTATTTGCGGAAACAAATGCAATTTCCATACCTGAAAAAAAAGCAGATAATAAAATTGACACTAAAATTATTATAATATCAAATTGCATTTAATTCGTTTTTTTCTATTACTAATTACACCTAATTTTGTTTGTTTCTACTTTCAACTTTTCTTCTAAAATAACGTTTAAAAAAGAAAATAAGTGTTATAAAAACACCAAAACCAAACATAATAAGTGCTTGTTCTTTATCTGTGCTCCATTTAATAAAACCCTCTATAAAAAAAATGATTCCTACAACTAAGTATCCGTATTGTATATATTTCCAAAGTGTGTTCATTATAAATCGTCGTCTTTAGTTTCTACTTCTCCTGTAATATCTTTTGCTACCCATTTTGATAAATCTTGTCTAGATTCAAACCCAAAACCATTAATAATACTGGTTTCTGTAGTTAAACGAAAACCATCTTCTGTAAACAAATACTTTTCATTTTGATCCCAAAAAAGCTGATTGGTTTCTAATTTAGAGTTATCTGCATGATTTATAATTACAACATTATCTCTTATTTCAGAAATTCTTGTTTTATTATAAGTTAACGCAAAATCACCTATGATAGTTGTTGAGTCACCATTTTTTTCAATAGTTATAATTTTGATTCCCTTAGGGAATTTATTGTAGGGGTGTTCTTTCCTATTTGTGAAATCTTGTAATAATGGTGTAATTAATTTTGAAGTAATTCTACCAGAATCTTTATATACATGGTAAATATCCTTACCAATGGCAATAGGTAAATTTTTATCTGCTAAAAAATCTTGCACTTCTTTTTTACTATTAGTACAAGAAAAAAACATTGCTATCAACCCAATGATAGCAATGTTTTTATATATGTTATATTTAATAACTTTCATGTATTTAATTATGGTATACGAACAGTTTCACCTATCCAACATCCTATTTTATGAGACATCCCTGAAGATACACCTTTTTGAAAAATTAACTTCTTAGATGGTACTAGTTTTTTATAACTAGAAATATATCTACCAGCTCCACATCCTGGATCAACTCTTTTTGCTTTTAATGCCTTATTTAATGCTGCAACATATACCATTCTTTTTTCAAACTCGTCACTTCCACAAGAATTAGCACTTTTTTGATATAAACTAGCAATATATAAATATGCTTTACCCATATTTGGATTATACTTTAATGCTTCGTAAGCCAAAGCTCTTGCTCTTGAGCCTCTAGCTCCTTGTGCTTCTCTTAATTTTAATCTAGCTTTTTTCAAAGGATCAGTTTCTAAATCAAAAGCTTTCTTTCTCATTTGAGCAGCTCCTTTTTTATCTCCATTGTTATCTAATACTCCAGCAATAAAGTTAAATGCGTCAGCAGATTGTGTTGCATCAGCATAAGCTTTTGCTAATGTTTCAAATAATGGATCAGTCTGACATCCTTTATTATACATTCTTGATACTGCTCTTTTTAGCCAAACTCCGTTTGTTTTATTTGTATCAAAATCTCTTTTGTAAATAGGTATTAGTCTTTCACAAGTAGCTATTCCAGATATTTTTGCATCAAGACCACTTTCTACTAAACCTAAAGAAGTAGAATTAGTTATATAAGCTTTTAATCTCTTTTTTTCTTTGCTATCTATTGTACCTGCTTCTTCTTTAGCTTGTAATTTAGCTATTTTAACGTTATAATCATCTAATTTTTCTTGAACAGATTCAATTACATCATCATAAGTATCAAATACTTTTTGAGGATCAGTATCTTTATATTTTTCAGTGATACCTGTAAAATATCTAAAGATGTTTTTAACGCTCATCTCTTTAGGTGAAATTTTATAGGCCTTTTCTAAAATTAAAAACACCTCATCACTAGACGCTAACTTATGCTTAATCAAATACTTTGCATACTCACTATGCGCTTTTGCAGCTCCTTTATTAGGAAAATTAACAAGTCTACCTTCATAAATTTTCTTAGCTAAAGTATGATCATTAGTCCTGTTAGCTATTTTCGCTCCTAATTTGTAGATATTAACTGATAATTTAGAGCAGTTAGTAAGTAAATATTCTAAATCTACCTTAGCCTCAGCATATTTTTTAGTAACATAATTACCTTTAAATAAGTTATACTTTATGTTACATTCTTGACTAGCCTGCGCTTTAACAACATTTACGGCTACAAACAAAAACATCCCTGTTAGTAAATACGTAATTTTTTTCATCATTTAATCAGTTTTTAATTAATCTATTTTTCTTGTTTTGAACCAATTAATACTATTTAAAGATAAACTTAATTTTACATTAAAATAGTTTTCTTTAATTAGATTATTAATCATTGTCCCCCTTTGTCCATACTCAAATCCTATATTAACACTAGATAATTGCTTTGGAAGTGGTAAACCAAATCCAATATTTATGCCAAAGTCGTTTATTGATGTTAAATTATTTCCTGTTCCAGTTCCATCTGCTAAAACACCCATTTTCTCAAACCTAACACCACCTCTATAAGTAACTCTATCCCAGTAACTTGATATTGAATTTAATTTAGGAAGATAATATCCTCCTATTGAAAATTTACTTCCTCTTTCATATCTAAATGCTTGGCTATTTCCTATAACATTAATTCCTTGTGAACTAACAACTGCATCTTTATACTCTTGATTTATTCCTACATACCACTTATTTACTTTTCCTAAACCTACACCAAATACAGTTTTGAAAGGCATTGTTAAATTTCCTGATATTGATTTATCATAAAGTATTTTTCTTACCTGTTCAGCTCCTGAAGTAGCAATAGATAAAGAATACATTCTTTCGGCTCCATTTGCTGATAAATCACTATCAAAAGTAACAGCAGCTCCTGTGTATAATTGTAATTTATTCTTTAATTCTTTTTTATACTGTGCTCCAAATTTAAATTGCCCTCCCCTAAGGTTTAATTTTTCTTGGTGCTTAGTCCCTAACATAGTTCCTTGAACTTGATTTAAAATATCATTTTGCAAACTTCCAAAAATAAAACCAACTTCAACACCTACAGAAAACCCATCGAATAAATAGGTACCAAAACTAGCATATAGTCTATTTGTACCTCCTATTCCTGTGAACCTTGTAAGCTCTTTAATGTTATCACCATCATATACTCTATTTAACAATGAGTACCCTACAGATGAAAACGGTTGTAATCCTACAGAAAAACCTGCTTTCTTACCTATTGGAAATCCTAACGAAACATATCTTAAACTAGTTGAATTACCAGATTGAGATGAATTAGATTCTTTTAAGTTTAAAAAAGTTAAACTTCCTCCAATAGCATAAGTAGCATATCTTAAATCTGCATTCGCAGCTGGATTTGTAAAATTTAAATGGTATGTATCTTTTAAGGCAACTCCAATACCTCCCATTGAAGACTGTTCAACAGTTAATGGATCAAAATTTTCCCCTATACCAAAATAAGAATATGGTGACGCACTGTTACTTTGCGCTACTATTGCTGTTGTACTTAATACTAATAGTCCTATTATAAACCTCTTAATCATCCTCTAAATTATATATCAAAATAGTATGTAATCCCTCCAAAACAAAATTTGGATGGGCAAATATGACACTTTTTAATTGTTCTGCCAAGAATTTTGTATCTCCTCCTGTTAAAACAATTGTTAAATCTTGATACCCTGCTTTATACTGATTAATAAGACCTATAATTTCATTATATACTCCATTTATAACTCCAGAATGTATAGAAGTATCTGTATTTCTTCCTATAAAGTCAGAGATATGTGTTTGTTTTAATAATGGTAATTTTGATGTAAATGTATTTAAGGCTCTATATCTCATTGCTATGCCTGGGGAAATAGCACCTCCTAAATATTTTTTATCTTTCGTTATAAAATCAAACGTAATACAGGTTCCTGCATCAATAACTAAGGTGTTTGTATCTGGATATTTCTTTACAGCTGCGGCTGCTAATGCTATTCTATCAACTCCTAGCGTCTTTGGAGTATCATACATATTTTCAAAAGGTACCTTGGTTTTATGATTTAGAATAATAGGGTTGATTAATTCAATTATTTTTTCTTCTTCTTTTTCGGAAAATGACGCTACAGAAGACACAATACTCTTTAATATTGGATATTTTAAAATAATTTTTTCCAATTCTTCAATTATTTTCACTTTAAGAAACACCATTCTATCAATGACTACATCATTCTCATAAACAGCTACTTTGACTCTTGTATTACCTACATCAATTATTAAAAACATACTTATTTTTTAAAAAAAACAAAGTTACAATACATTTTTTTAGTTTTTTTATTTTGTTAAATTGAAAAACGATTGTATATTTGCATCCGCTTAACGAAAGTAGCAATTGGTGCCTTAGCTCAGTTGGTAGAGCAAAGGACTGAAAATCCTTGTGTCCCTGGTTCGATTCCTGGAGGCACCACAAATAAAAATCATATTTTATGACTTTTATTTTACTAAATGCTACAAAAATTAAGTACCAATGGTGCCTTAGCTCAGTTGGTAGAGCAAAGGACTGAAAATCCTTGTGTCCCTGGTTCGATTCCTGGAGGCACCACCACCAAAGCCCAGACTTTTAGTTTGGGCTTTTTGGTTTTATATAACCAAAAAAAAGCCGTTAAAAACGACTTTTACACTAAAAATTCAAACAAATTTGGTTTATTATTCAAGTACTCTCCATAAAAATTACGCTCTTTCATTCGAGCTATTAACGGAGATAAATCTTCCTTTTTTTCCAATTCCACTCCAACAACTGCTGGTCCATTTTCTCTACTAGTTTTTTTAGAATACTCAAAAAAAGTGATATCATCATTCTTACCTAAAACATCTATTACAAACTCTTTTAAAGCTCCTGCACGTTGAGGAAACCGAATAATAAAATAATGTTTTAAACCGCCATATAACAGAGCTCGCTCCTTAATCTCTGCCGTTCTTGTTATATCATTATTACTTCCACTAATAACACATACAACGTTTTTACCCTTAATTTCTTCTTTAAAAGTATCTAAAGCTGCTAAAGTTAAAGCTCCAGCGGGCTCAACTACAATAGCGTCTTTATTATACATATCTAGAATAGTTTGACACACTTTTCCTTCTGGAACCGTAATCATATCATCTAAATTCTCTTTACATATTTTATAAGTTAATCCACCTACTTGTTGTACCGCAGCCCCATCAACAAACTTATCTATTTCAGACAACTTAACATTCTCATTGTTTGCAATAGCCTGTTGCATTGATGCTGCTCCTGCTGGCTCAACTCCTATTATTTTTGTTTTCGGGGACAACAGTTTAAAAATACTTGAAAGCCCTGAGGCTAAACCACCACCACCTACAGGAACAAATACATAATCTACTGATTCATTTGCTTGTTCTAAAATCTCTAAACCAACTGTCGCTTGTCCTTCTATAATTTTTTCATCATCAAAAGGATGTACAAACGTTTTACCCAAACTATCAGATATATACTTTGCTGTTTTATAAGCATCATCAAAAGTATCTCCTGTAAGCTGAATATCTACAAACTCGCCTCCAAACATTTTTACTTGCTCTAACTTTTGTTTAGGAGTTGGAGCAGGCATGAATATTGTTCCTTGAATTTCTTTCTTTTTACAAGCCAAAGCAACACCTTGAGCATGATTTCCTGCACTAGCACAAACAATTCCATTAATCAACTCTTCATTAGTTAATGAACTTATTTTGTTATACGCTCCTCTTATTTTGTACGATCGTACTTGCTGTAAATCTTCTCTTTTTAAAAAAATATTTGATTCCAGTTTTTTTGAAAAAGTATAATTCAACATCAAAGGAGTTACTGCAACTACCTCTTTCAAAGTAGCTGCAGCTTTATTCACATCTTTTAATTTAGGAAAATAGATGTTTTTTGTCTCCATATTATAATTGTTTCATAGCTGTCATTGAAGCCCTTAAAGTTTCACCTATTTTCTCAACCGGGTGATTTCTTAAAGCTTTATTTACAGCTATTAATTCTTGGTTATCAACTTTACCTGTTCCTTTATATGGCTTACCTATAATATCAGTTGTAACAGTTTTCATGAATTCAGTTAATAAAGGCTTACATGCATGATCAAATAAGTAACAACCATATTCAGCAGTATCAGAAATTACTCTATTCATTTCATAAAGTTTCTTACGTGCTATAGTATTTGCTATTAATGGAGTTTCATGTAATGACTCATAATAAGCAGACTCTTCAATAATTCCCGCCTCTGTCATAGATTCAAAAGCCAACTCAACACCTGCTCTTACAAAAGCAACTAATAATGTACCGTGATCAAAGTACTCTTGCTCAGAAATTTCCTCATCAGTAATTTTTGTTTTTTCAAAAGCAGTTTCACCAGTAGCTGACCTCCAACTTAATAGGTTTTTATCATCATTACTCCAATCTTCCATCATCGTTTTTGAGAAATGCCCAGACATTATATCATCCATGTGCTTATAAAACAACGGACGCATTATTGTTTTTAACTCTTCTGACACTTGAAAAGCTTTTATTTTTGCTGAGTTTGACAACCTATCCATCATATTAGTGATACCTCCATGCTTTAAAGCCTCAGTAATAGTTTCCCATCCAAATTGAATCAACTTAGCAGCATACCCAGGTTCAATACCTTCTTCAACCATTTTATCAAACGATAAAATTGCTCCAGTTTGCAACACTCCACATAGAATTGTTTGTTCTCCCATTAAATCTGATTTCACCTCAGCGACGAAAGATGACTCTAATACACCAGCTCTATGACCCCCTGTAGCAAATGCATATGCTTTAGCTTGAGACAACCCTTTACTTTCAGGATCATTCTCAGGATGAACTGCTATTAAAGTTGGTACCCCAAAACCTCTTTTATACTCTTCACGAACTTCCGTTCCTGGACACTTTGGAGCCACCATAATTACGGTTAAATCCTTACGTACCTGCATTCCTTCTTCAACAATATTAAACCCATGTGAATAAGTTAATGTAGCACCAGATTTCATTAATGGCATTACAGTTTTTACAACATTAGTATGTTGTTTATCTGGTGTTAAATTACACACTAAATCAGCAATTGATATTAACTCACTATATGATCCTACAGAAAATCCATTTTCAGTAGCATTTTTATACGACTGACGTTGTTCTTTAATTGCTGCATCACGTAATGCATAAGAAATATCTAAACCAGAATCACGCATATTTAAACCTTGATTTAAACCTTGTGCTCCACATCCAACTATTACAACTTTTTTTCCTTTTAAAGCTTCAATTCCATCTTCAAATTCTGAAGATTCCATAAATCTACATTTACCTAATTGAGCTAGTTGTTCCCTTAAAGGTAGTTGGTTAAAATAATTTTCCATTGTTTGTTTATTATATAAAATTTTATTTATTGTATTTATTTTTCTAATGCTTTTAACATCTCAGAAACTGGCATTTCCTTTTTTGTAATTGCAATTCTACCCGAACGAACAAATTGCATGATTCCATGCTTATCTAAAATATGATAAAGCTCTTCAACCTCTTCTTTAGAACCAGATTTCTCAAGTACAAAAAAGTCTTTATTAATATTTATAACTCTTGATTTACTTCCATTTATTATTTTTTGAATTTCATCATTATCTGTTAACAAATCAGTACTCAACTTAAATAAACAAGATTCTTGATAAATAGTTTCATCATCAGTGTGATAAAATGCTTTAATAACTTCTACTTGCTTTTCTATTTGCCCTATTATCTTTTTAACTTCATCTTCAGTCAGTTTTACTAAAAGTGTAAATCTAGAAACGCTTTTTATTTCTGATTTTGAAACATTTACACTCTCAACATTTAAATGTCTTCTTTGAAATATTGCTGAAATTCTATTCAATAAACCAATATTATTTTCGGTATATATTGATATGGTATATGTTTGTTTAGTATCCATAATTACTCTAATCTTATATCTGAAACTGAAGCCCCTGTTGGTATCATTGGAAATACATTATCTTCCTTTTCTACACAAACCTCCAAGAAAAATGCTTCTTCTGACTGCATCATTTCTTGAACTGAACTTGCTAAATCTTCTCTTTTAGTTACTCTATTTGCTTTTAAATGATATCCTTTTGCTATGGCAATAAAATCAGGGTTAACCATTTCAGTAGAGGCATACCTTTTGTCAAAAAACAATTGTTGCCACTGACGTACCATACCTAAAAACTCATTATTAAGTACTACTATTTTAACAGCTGCTTTTGTTTGTAAAATAGTACCTAGTTCTTGAATAGTCATTTGATATCCACCATCTCCAATAACCGCAACAACCTCTCGTTCAGGCGCCCCCATTTTAGCTCCAATAGCCGCAGGTAAAGCAAATCCCATAGTTCCAAGGCCTCCTGATGTTATATTACTTTTAGTTTGATTAAACTCAGCATAACGACAGGCAAACATTTGATGTTGACCTACATCAGAAACAATAACAGCGTCTCCTCCAGAAGCATTATTAATTTCTTTCATCACTTCTCCCATTGTTAATCCTTCTTTTTCAGGATATAAAACATCTTTCTTTACTTTATCAAACTCAACAGCATCATGCTTTTTAAACTCTCCCAACCATTCTTCGTGAGAATTCTCATTAATTAAAGGCAATATTTTTTGCAAACTTTCTTTTGCATCACCCAAAACAGCAACTTCAGTTTTTACATTTTTATCTACCTCAGCTGGATCTATTTCAAAATGTATAACTTTAGCCTGCGTAGCATACCTACTTAAATCACCAGTAACACGATCATCAAAACGCATACCTATAGCGATTAACAAATCACATTCATTTGTTAGCCTGTTAGGTCCATAATTACCATGCATCCCAACCATTCCAACGTTTAATGGATGTGATGTAGGTAAAGCAGACAACCCTAAAATTGTCCATGCTGACGGTAAATTCGCTTTTTCTATAAATGCTTTAAACTCTTCTTCTGCTTGACCTAAAATAACCCCTTGACCAAAAACAACCATTGGTTTTTTTGCCTCATTTATTAAAGTCGCAGCTTCTTGAAGTTTAACTTCATTCACATCAGGTTTAGCTCTGTAACTTCTTACAGAAGTACATTTTTTATATGAAAAGTCAAACTCTTCAAATTGAGCATTCTTTGTTATATCTACTAAAACAGGCCCAGGACGTCCAGATCGAGCTAAGTAAAATGCTTTTGCCATTATTTCTGGAATCTCACTTGCTTTTGTTATTTGATAATTCCATTTAGTAACTGGAGTCGAGATCCCAACAATATCAGTTTCTTGAAATGCATCAGTTCCTAAAAGATGCGCCCCTACTTGACCAGTAATACAAACCATAGGTGTAGAATCTATTTGTGCATCAGCAATTCCTGTTATCAAATTAGTAGCTCCAGGACCAGATGTTGCAATAGCAACTCCTACTTTCCCAGATACTCTAGCATAACCTTGTGCTGAATGTGTAGCTCCTTGTTCATGGCGCGTTAACACATGATGAAGTTGATCTTGATACTTATACAGCTCATCATACACTGGCATAATTGCTCCACCAGGGTAGCCATACAATGTATCTACTCCCTCAGCAAGTAAACATTTAATAACAGCTTCAGCACCTGATATTTTTTCTGTTTGATTTGTTTTTTGTTCTGTTTGTTCTTTAGTTTTTGTTGCCATTTTATTTTGCTTTATGCTACTAGCTTTTGGCTATAAGCTTCTTGTTATTATATTTTTTTATACTAATATTTAAAACTCATCAGTTACACATCCATTAGATGCAGACGCAACTGTTTTTGCATATTTATACAATACCCCTCTATTTACTTTTAAAGGTGGAGCTACCCATTTATTTTTACGTTCTTTAAGTTCTTCATCAGAAACTTCTAATGTAATTGTGTTTGTTTCAGCATTCAAAGAAATCATATCTCCATCTTCAACCAAAGCAATAGCTCCTCCATCCTGTGCTTCTGGGGTAATATGACCAACTACAAAACCATGAGTTCCTCCTGAAAAACGCCCATCGGTTATTAAGGCTACATCCTTACCTAAGCCAGCTCCCATTATTGCAGCTGTAGGTTTTAACATTTCAGGCATACCTGGACCACCTTTTGGTCCTTCATAACGTATAACAACTACATCTCCTTTTTCTACTTTTCCTTCTCTTATTCCATCATTAGTAGCATATTCACCTTCAAAAACTTTAGCTCTACCTCTAAATGATAATCCTTCTTTACCGGTAATTTTTGCTACTGAACCTTCTTCTGCTAAATTTCCATATAGCATTCTTAAATGACCAGTAGTTTTTATTGGATTTTCTATTGGCTTAATTACATCTTGATTTTCTACTAAACCAGGAACATCTGCTAAATTTTCTGCTAATGTTTTACCAGTAACCGTTAAGCATTCTCCATGCAAAAGTCCTTCTTTTAATAAGTATTTTAAAACCGCTGGCACACCACCCACAGCATGAACATCTTCCATTAAATACTTACCACTTGGTTTTAAATCTGCCAAAAACGGAGTCTCATCAGAAATACGTTGAAAATCCTTTAAAGTAAATTTCACATCAGCAGCTTTTGCTATCGCTAAGAAATGCAATACTGCATTAGTTGACCCTCCCATTATTGTAACCAATCGAATGGCATTTTCAAGTGATTTTTTAGTAACAATATCTGAAGGCTTTATATCTTTCTCTAACAACACACGCAAAGCTTCTCCTGCTTTCACACATTCATCTTCTTTATTTTGGCTAATTGCTGGATTTGATGAATTGTATGGTAAACTCATTCCTAAAGCTTCAATAGCTGACGCCATAGTATTTGCTGTATACATTCCACCGCAAGCACCTGCTCCAGGACATGCTTTCTCAATAACACTTTGATACTCTTCATTATCAATAGTACCAGCTACTTTTTCTCCCCAAGCTTCAAAAGCAGAAACTACATCTAACTTCTTACCTTCATGACACCCAGATGCAATTGTACCTCCATATACTAAAACAGAAGGTCGGTTTAAGCGCAACATAGCCATTAACGCACCTGGCATATTTTTATCACACCCAACAACTGTTACTAACCCATCATAAGACATGGCTTGTACCACTGTTTCCATAGAATCGGCAATAACATCACGTGATGGTAAAGAGAAACGCATTCCTGGCGTTCCCATTGATATCCCATCAGAAACACCTATAGTGTTAAATATCAAACCAATTAAATCTTTATTTTCAGTTCCTTTTTTAACTAATTTAGCTAAATCATTTAAATGCATATTACACGGATTTCCTTCGTATCCTGTACTTGCAATACCTACTAGAGGCTTTTGTAAATCTTCATTTGACAAACCAATAGCATGAAGCATTGCTTGTGCCGCTGGCTGTGTATCATCTTGAGTTACTTGCTTACTAAATTTATTTAACTCCATTTCTTAATTTGTTAAACATTTTTTACGAAGTCCTAAAACTTCATTTTTATATAATTTCATTAATTTATTTCCTTGAGAGTTTTTCCATTCTAAAGGAAATTGATACTCATCTAGTGATTTCAATCCTACAACCTCAGCTGCGGTTCCTGTAAAAAAAGCACTATCAGATTCTTTTAATTCTTTTAGTGTAAAATGTTTCTCTACAACTGAAATTCCTACTTCTTTACATAAATCTATAACAGTAGATCTAGTTATTCCTGCCATAATATGCCCTCTTGGTGGCGTATATAAAACCCCTTCTTTTTCCATAAAAATATTAGCCCCTGAACATTCTGCCACATTATTATTCATATCTAATAATAATGATTCATCATACCCTTCCTTTTTAACCTCATTACTTGCTAATATTGAATTAATATAGTGCCCCGTTATTTTGGCTTCAACAAAACATGATTTAGGATTAGGTCTCTGAAATCTAGAAGTTTTCACACGCAATAGTTCATCTCCCATTAACTTATCCCACTTCCAACACTGTATTATTAAATCAGAACCTTTAGCTGAAAAGACACCCATATTCTCTCCAGTCACAACAAGTGGACGGATGTAAGCATCTTTTAAATTATTCCTTTCTAACAACTCATACGTTATTTTTGTTAATTCTTCTTCAGTATAATTAAAATCTATATCCATAACTTCTACCCCATATAGCAAACGCTTATAATGCTCTAAAGCTTTAAATATCTTAGTTCCTTCAGAAGTTTCATAGGCTCTTATCCCTTCAAAAACTCCATTTCCATAATGTAAAGTTTGCCCATACAAATTACCTGAAGCCTCTTTAGCTTTAACAAATTTTCCGTTGTAAAAAATTACAGTTTCATCATTGTAATACATCTTCTAGTTGTTTTGTTTTTCAAAATTATTTTATCGGTTTATTGTTTTTCCTCTATTTTTAATAACATAATGATTCTCATTTCTTACAAAATTAACATAAGTGCTTAATAACTACTAAATTAACTAAATATTCAAATGACAGTCATTAAACAAAAAAAAGCCTGCATCAATTAAATTGATACAGGCTTCTTTTTACACAATAGCTATCTGCATCAACTCGGTGGTGAGCTAATAATGACAATAATGATAATTACTACTATGTTTAAAAATTGATTCATTTTATTCTAACAAAAAAGGCTTCCTAAATATTTAGGAAGCCTTTTAAAATTTTATTTATTTTTTTAAATATTCTTCCCCTATCCTTGTGAAATAATCACAACGACAATAATAATAGAAATAATATTTAATACTTGTTTACTCATATTGGTTACAAATATTGTAAATTATTTATTGCTTTTCCAAATTTATTTTAAAAAATATTATTTTTAAACAAATATCAACCATTTGTTTAAATGACTGATATTTAAATATTTTTATTATTTTTTCTCTTTTTATTAGGATATTAAAATTAAATTTTGATAGATTTGCAACGTTATGCAAATAAATAAAACATACAATAATACACCCAGTTTATTAGTGCGGTAATTCTTACCAGCACTAAATCTTCATTTTTAAAACTGAGTATTGTATAATTTTATTTTTATATTTTGATTTCCATAATCTACACTTACATCTTATTACTAAGCATTATTACTGTATATAACAGTAATTTTTCAGTGCGCTTTTTTTATACTCGACCTCGCCCGTAAGGGTGATTACTTATTTACAGAACTTAGGTGAGTCCGGTTCTATTCTAAAAACATTATTCAATAAAAGTATTCATTAAAAATCAATTTCAATGAAAGTTGTTATTGCTAATCAAACTCATAGTAAATACGCTGAAATCATTTGTGAAACAATTGATAATGCAGCAAAAATAAGAGGTACAGGTATCGCTAAACGTAAACCTGAATACATAGTTACAAAACTAGAAAACGGAAATGCAGTTATAGCTTTAGATGGGCATAAATTTGCTGGTTTTTGCTACATAGAGCTTTGGGAACATGGCGAATTTGTTGCTAATTCTGGTTTAATTGTTCATCCAAACTACAGGGGGATTGGGCTTGCAAAAAAAATTAAAGAAACCATTTTTAATTTATCTAGATCCAAATTCCCTAATGCTAAAGTTTTCAGTATAACCACAGGTTTAGCAGTTATAAACATGAACAGTAATTTAGGATATAAGCCTGTTACCTTTTCTGAATTAACTGATGATCAATCTTTTTGGAAAGGCTGTAAAACTTGTATAAACTACGACATTCTTCAAAGAACACAGCAAAAAATGTGTTTATGCACTGGAATGCTATACGATCCTAGTACTAAAACTTCAAAAAATAAAGTAAAGAAGAAAGTATTTCAAAGGTTAAAAAAAATCAAGGAAAATATTTATTTAAAAAAGAACAACAAATGAAAAAATTAGTAATCGCTTATAGCGGTGGATTAGACACTTCGTATTGCGCAGTTAGCTTATCTAAACAAGGGTACGATGTACATGCTGTTAGTGTAAACACAGGTGGTTTTTCTTCGGAGGAAATAAAAAAAATTGAAGAGAATGCTTATAAGATGGGGGTAAGTACTTATCAAAACATTAATGCTATTCATACTTTTTATAATAAAGTAATTAAATATTTAATTTTTGGTAATGTACTAAAAAACAACACCTACCCTCTTTCTGTTAGTGCTGAAAGAATTATACAAGCCATAGAAATTGTGAACTATGCTAAAAGCATTGATGCTAAATTTATTGCGCATGGTAGTACTGGTGCAGGAAATGATCAGGTAAGATTTGATATGATTTTTCAAATTATAGCACCCGAAATTAAAATTATAACTCCTATTAGAGATCAAAATTTATCTAGACAAGAAGAAATTAAATACTTAAAAGATAATGGAATTAATACTTCTTGGGAAAAAGCAAAATATTCTATAAATAAAGGATTATGGGGAACTAGTGTTGGAGGAGAAGAAACACTAACTTCAATTAACCCATTACCTGAAACCGCCTATCCTTCACAATTAAAAAACACTAGTTCTGAAAAAGTAACCCTCTCTTTTGAAAAAGGTGAACTTATTGCTGTTAATAACATTGAAAATAACTCTGTAAAGAACATAGAATATTTAAATACCATTGCATCAAAATTTGGAATTGGTAGAGACGTACATGTTGGTGATACAATTGTTGGAATTAAAGGAAGAGTTGGTTTTGAAGCTGCTGCAGCTTTATTAATTATCAAGGCTCATCATTTACTTGAAAAACATACGCTAACAAAATGGCAATTGCAACATAAAGAATATTTAGCCAATTTTTATGGAATGCACTTACACGAAGGACAATATTTAGACCCTGTGATGAGAAATATGGAAGCTTTTTTACAGAGTAGTCAAGACAAAGTATCGGGTGTTGTTCATATTACACTGAAACCTTACCACTTTACTCTTGACGGAATCTCTTCCCCTCATGATTTAATGAATGCCAAGTTTGGTAGTTATGGAGAAATAAATAATGGTTGGACAGCAGAAGAAGCTAAAGGTTTTATAAAAATATTTGGTAATCAAAATAAAATATACCAACAAGTTAATCAATAAATCATGATACAAATAGGAATAATTGGTGGAGCTGGATATACCGCAGGTGAGTTAGTTAGGTTATTACTACAACACCCTAAAGTGTCTATTAACTTTGTTTATAGCACATCAAATGCAGGTAATAAGATATCACACATTCACCAAGATTTAATAGGTAGTACTAACTTAAAATTCACAAACACTATTAACCCAAACGTAGATGTCCTTTTTTTATGTTTAGGGCATGGAAATTCTAGAAAATTTTTAGAAACTTATACTTTTTCTGAAGACACAAAAATAATTGATTTGGGAAATGATTTTAGGTTAAAAAAAGATAATCATTTTCATAAAAAACAATTTATCTATGGGTTACCAGAACTACATAAAGAAGCTATTCAAAAAGCAACACACATTGCTAATCCAGGATGTTTTGCTACAGCTATTCAATTAGCAATATTACCTTTAGCTAAATCTAATTTACTTAAAAATGATGTACATGTTAACGCTGTAACTGGAGCTACTGGTGCCGGAACTTCTTTATCAAAAACAACTCATTTTACATGGAGAGACAATAATTTTTCTTACTACAAACCTTTTACTCATCAGCATTTAGGGGAAATAAATCAAACATTAAACTCTTGCCAAGAACAATTTAATTCTGAAGTGATTTTTATGCCAAATAGAGGTGACTTTTCAAGAGGAATTTTTGCTACTGCCTATACCAAGTTTGAAGGAACAATAGAAGAAGTCAATGCCCTTTTTACAACATTTTATAAAAAGGCTGCTTTTACTTTTATTTCAGAAGAAAACATACACTTAAAGCAGGTTGTAAACACTAACAAATGCTTAATTCACTTACATAAGCATCAAAATAAACTACTAATAACAAGCACAATAGACAATTTACTAAAAGGAGCTTCAGGACAGGCTATTCAAAACATGAATTTAATGCTTGGGCTTCAAGAAAATGAAGGTCTTCAATTAAAAGCTAACTATTTTTAAATCTAAGAATCATGAAAATCGCAATCATAGGAACAGGAAATCTTGGAAAATCTATTGCTAAAGGATTAATTAGTAATAATCTTACTACGAGCTTATATATTACCAAAAGAAACATCAAAGAATTAAAGGAGTTTGAAAAAAACACCAATATTAATATAACTTCTGATAATAAAGAAGCTGTAACAAATTCTGATATTTTAATTTTTGCTGTTCAGCCAAGACACTTTGAAAATATTTTAAAAAACATCACACCACTTTTAACCGATAAACATACACTGTTATCAACCATAACTGGTTTTAGCATTCATAAAATAGCATCTATAATAGGCAATAATAAGCCTATTATAAGAGCAATGCCAAATACAGCTATTGCAGTTGGAAAATCAATGACTTGCATCAGTTCTAACTCAAACGGAAAAAATAAAATAGAATTAGCTGAAACCATTTTTAATCAATTAGGAAGCTCTATTGTTATCCCTGAAAATCAAATGCAGGCTGCAACAGTAATTTGTGCTAGTGGAATTGCATTTTGGATGCGCTTAATACGTGCATCAACTCAAGCAGCTATTCAATTAGGATTTGATGCAAAAGATGCTCAAAAATTAGCCATGTTTACTAGCGAAGGAGCCGCTAATTTATTAATAACCACTGGAAATCACCCAGAAGAAGAAATAGATAAAGTTACCACTCCAAAAGGATGTACTATTGAAGGTTTAAACGAAATGGAACACAAAGGGCTAAGTGCTGCTTTAATACAAGGCATGGTAGCCTCTTACAATAAAATTAACACTATTAAACAAGAACAAATATGAGTTTATTTGATGTATACCCATTGTTTAATGTCACTCCTGTAAAAGCAGAAGGCGTTTACGTTTATGATAATAATGACAACAAATATTTAGATTTATATGGCGGACATGCTGTAATATCAATTGGACACTCACATCCTACTTATATTAAAAATATAAATCAACAAGTTTCTAAGCTAGGTTTTTATAGCAATGCTATAAAAAACCCTTTACAGGTTGAATTAGCAAAACAATTAGGAAACAAATCTAATTGTAAAAACTATCAGTTATTCTTATGTAATTCAGGTGCTGAAGCAAATGAAAATGCTTTAAAACTAGCTTCTTTCCATACCAATAAGAAAAAAGTAATTTCTTTTAAAAACTCTTTTCATGGTAGAACTTCTGCTGCAGTTGCCACCACAGATAACACTAAAATAGTTGCCCCAATTAATTCTCAACAAGAAGTTATTTTCCATGATTTTGAAGATTTAAAAGGTGTTGAAAAAACACTCAAAAATAATGACGTGTGTGCAGTTATCATTGAAACTATCCAAGGGATTGGAGGCTTAAATGAAGTTACTACTAAATTTTACAAAGGCTTACAAAAACTGTGTAATCAATATGATACACTTCTTATTGCTGATGAAATTCAATCTGGCTTTGGTAGAACTGGTGATTTCTTTGCTTTTCAAAAACACGGTGTTTTACCAGATATTATTTCAATGGCAAAAGGTATGGGCAATGGTTTTCCTATTGGAGGCATATTAATCCACCCCAATATACAAGCAAAATATGGAATGCTAGGAACAACTTTTGGCGGTAATCATTTAGCTTGTAGTGCTTCTTTAGCTGTTTTATCAGTAATAGAAAATGAAAATCTATTATCAAATGTTAAAGAAGTATCTAATTATTTTATTAAAGAAGCAAAATCATTACCACACTTAACTTCAATTAAAGGGAGAGGCTTAATGTTAGGTTTAGAGTTTAATTTTCCTGTCTCAGAAATGAGAAAAACACTTATTTATAAACATTTCATATTTACAGGAAGTTCTAAAAATCCAAATTTATTAAGAATACTACCTCCTTTAACAATACAAAAAAAGCACATAGATGTTTTTATAAAAACGTTAAAAGAAGAACTTAAAACTTTTTCATCATGAAAAAATACACCAGTTTAAATGACATAAACAACTTACAAGAAACAATTAACAAGGCTATTCTATTAAAAAAAGATCCTTTTAAATTTTCTTCTATTGGTAAAAATAAAACATTGGTAATGTTATTTTTTAACGCTAGCCTTCGAACAAGACTGAGCACGGAAAAAGCTGCAAAAAACCTGGGGATGCATGTTAGTGTTTTAAATATTTCAAATGCATGGAGTTTAGAATTTGAAGATGGTACAGTGATGAATTTAACTTCATCTGAGCATATAAAAGAAGCTGCTAAAGTTATTTCTCAATACGCCGAAATAATCGCTATTAGAGCTTTTCCTTCTTTAAAAAACAAAGAAAAAGACGCTTCTGAGTTTGTAATTAATAATTTTATAAAATATGCTGAAGTACCAATTGTTAATATGGAAAGTGCTACAGACCATCCTCTTCAGGCATTGGCTGACGCTATAACAATTACAGAATTCAAAACTGTTAAAAAACCTAAAGTAGTACTATCATGGGCACCACATCCTAAAGCCTTACCACATTCAGTGGCTAATGCTTTTGTGCATTTAATGCATAAAATGGAAGTAGACTTTACAATTACCCATCCAAAAGGGTACGAATTAGACACTTCAATTACAAAGGATACTTTAATTGAACATGATCAACATAAAGCTTTTGAAAATGCAGATTTTATTTACACTAAAAATTGGAGTTCTTATTTAGATTATGGAAAAACAACAAACAAGTTTTCTAATTGGATGATTACTAAGAAGAACTTAGGAAATGCAAAATTTATGCATTGCTTACCAATTAGAAGAAATGTAGTTGCTGAAGATGAAGTTTTAGACAGTGACAATTCACTCGTAATTAAACAAGCTAATAATAGAACCTATGCTACTCAAATAGTTTTAAAACAAATTTTAGAGAACTTATGAAAACTGTAAAAATTATTAAAATTGGAGGAAATATCATCAATAATGAAAAGGTTTTGCATAACTTTCTTTATAATTTCTCACAACTAGAAGGTCCTAAAGTTTTAATTCATGGTGGTGGTAAATCTGCTTCAGATTTAGCTAAAAAAATGAACACTCCTGTTAACATGATTAACGGAAGACGAATTACTGATGCTCAAACATTAGATATTATTACAATGGTTTATGCTGGTAAAATCAATAAGAAAATTATTGCAAAACTACAGGCTAACAATACAAATAGTATGGGTTTTACTGGTGCAGATGGAAATACAATTAAAGCTACAAAACGCTCTTCTTCACCTATAGATTATGGTTTTGCTGGCGATATCATTAAAGTAAATACGCAAATTCCAATTTTATTAATTAATAATCAGGTAACTCCTGTTTTCTGTGCAATTACTCACGATAAAAACGGACAATTATTAAATACAAATGCTGACACCATAGCTGCTGAAATAGCCATTGCGCTATCAACTAAATATATTACAGAACTTTACTATTGTTTTGAAGAGCCTGGTGTTTTGACTGACATTAATAACAAGAATTCAGTTATAGAAAACATTAATTCTACTAAATACACTAAACTTAAAGATCAAGGAGTAATATTTAAAGGTATGCTTCCTAAGCTAGATAATTGCTTTCATGCCCTTAATAACAAGGTTACTAAAGTCAGTGTAGGTAATTCTGATATGCTTTTCAAAGAAAATACAACACATACATCTATAAAGATATAATGAAACAAGAACTTATAAAAAAAGCAATTGAATTGCTTAAAAATTTAATAGAAACACCTTCTTTCTCTTCAGAAGAGGATAAGACTGCCCTATTAATAGAAAAATGGTTTCACGAGTTTAATATTCCTTATACTAAAACTGTTAACAATGTTTGGTCATTAAACAAACACTTTAACAAATCAAAACCTACCTTATTATTAAACTCACATCATGATACTGTAAAACCCAACAACGGATACACAAAAAATCCTTTTAAGGCCATCATTGAAAATGAGAAGCTATATGGTTTAGGAAGTAATGATGCTGGTGGATGCTTAGTTTCTTTACTAGCAACCTTTACTTATTTTTATTTAAAAGAAAATTTAAAATATAATATCATTTTTGCTGGCACTGCCGAAGAAGAAAGTAGTGGTTCAAACGGATTAAATAGTTTACTGTCAATTTTACCAAAAATTGATGTAGCAATTGTTGGTGAGCCTACTTTAATGCAATTAGCTATTGCCGAAAAAGGGTTAGTTGTTTTTGATGCTGAAATTAAGGGAACTCCTAGTCATGCTGCACATCCTAATAACAATAATGCAATTTATAATACCATAGAAGTTTTACAATGGTTTAAAAATTTATCTTTTGAAAAGAAATCTGATACATTAGGAGAAGTCAAACTAACCGTTACTCAAATAAATGCTGGTAAACAACATAATGCAGTACCTGCTAATGTAAAACTAGTGATTGATGTAAGAGTTAATGATAAATACACGAACAAACAAATTAGCGAATACTTAGTGCAAAATGCGCCTTGCTTTATAAAGCCTAGAAGCCTAAACCTGAATTCTTCTTCTATTCCGATTGACCATGACTTAGTAAAAGCAGGTATTTCATTGGGAAGAAACACTTATGGCTCTCCAACATTATCTGATCAAGCAGTATTAAATTGTCCTTCTTTAAAATTAGGCCCAGGAGATAGTAAACGATCGCATACAGCTGATGAATATATTTATTTACATGAAATTGAAGAAGGTATACAGCTATATATTGAATTATTAAATAACGTAATTATATAAAAAATGAAACTTTGGGACAAAGGACTATCTATAGATAAAAAAATAGAAAATTTCACAGTAGGAAATGATAGAGAAATAGATATACATATAGCAAAATACGATATTAAAGCTTCTTTAGCACACGCTAAAATGCTTGCAAAAACTAATTTTATTACAAAAAAAGAATTAAACTTATTAGTAGATGGACTGAATATTTTACAACAACAAATTGAAGAAAAAACATTTAAAATTGATTCAAACTTTGAAGATGTTCATTCTAAAATTGAATTTGACCTCACGCAAATTTGTGGAGAAGTTGGGAAAAAAATACATACAGCTAGATCTAGAAATGATCAAGTTTTAGTGGCATTACATTTATACTATAAAAACAATTTACAGTTTATTTCTAGTAAAGTTAAAACTCTTTTTAACACGTTGCTAGAGTTAGCTGACACATATAAAACTAAGACTCTTCCTGGATATACTCATTTACAAGTAGCCATGCCTTCCTCATTCGGATTGTGGTTTTCAGCTTATGCTGAATTATTAATTGATGATTTATATATTATAAATGCGGCACTAAAAACAGTAGATCAAAATCCATTAGGTTCGGCAGCTGGATATGGAAGTTCTTTTCCGATTGATAGAAATTTTACTACTGAAGAACTAGAATTCGCTACCTTAAAATACAATGTAGTTGCCGCTCAAATGAGCAGAGGTAAAAGTGAAAGAACAATAGCTATGGCATTGGGAAGCTTAAGTAATACGCTTGCTCGTTTTGCTATGGACATTTGCTTGTACATGAGTCAAAATTTTGATTTCATCTCCTTTCCCGATGAGTTAACTACAGGCAGTAGCATTATGCCACATAAAAAAAACCCAGATGTTTTTGAACTAATTAGAGGAAAATGCAATAAAATTCAGTCCCTCCATACAGAAATGGTACTAATAACAAATAATCTACCCAGCGGCTACCATAGAGATTATCAACTCCTTAAGGAAAACATGATACTTGGTTTCGAAGAAACTAAAGACATTTTAGACATTTTCGATTATTCTATTCAACAAATTATAGTGAAAGACGTAGATTTAAATGATGATAAATACAAATACTTATATACTGTTGACAATATAAATACCTTAATTGAAAATGGACAAAGTTTTAGAGAAGCCTATCAGAAAATAGGTAAAGAAGTAACTAATGGAACTTATATTCCTGACACCTCTAAAAAACATAGTCATCATGGTAGTATTAATAATTTATGTTTAGATGAAATCCGTACAAAAATGAGAACTTTATAAATGAAGTTAATCTAAACTTAAATAAATATTTAAAAGACATCTAAACAAGAAACCATAGTTTTTAACTATGGTTTTTTGTTTAGATAAAACTTAAAGTTTATTTATTATTAATTGCTTTTTCAATTTTTCTTATAATACGATCTCCGCTTCCAATAGCAAAATACTCTATTTTTGAATCTTTCCCAATCACAAAATGAGTTGGATACACCTCAACACCATAAAGATTACTAATTTCATCGCCACTTGCTACTATTTGATAATTGAATTTCGTTATTTTTAAAAATTCTTTAATTGATGATTTTTTATCCAAACCTATTGCTAAAAAAATCACATCCTTATTATTTTTATACTTTTCTATCAATTTATTTAAAGAAGGCATTTCATCAACACATGGTTTACAACTTATAAACCAAAAGTTCAAAACTACTTTTTTACCTTTTAAATCATTCAGATTATATTTTTTCCCATCTATTGTTTCTATTGAAAAGTTTTTCGCTAATTCTCCAGTTGGATTTTTAATATCCTTGTATGGATCTGATGTGTCTTTATACTTTAGTAACACTAAGGCTTTGAAAGCTCCATTCTTATCAACAAACATCTGAGGCATAGCCTTACCGTTATTTATTAGCTCTTTTGCAGTACTTTTTGTAATTTCTGTTCCATCATCTAAAAAAATTAGTGCTATTTTTTTAGGCAACCCTCTTCGCATTAACTCTTCAGAAGAAATGGGCTTTAAACCTTTAGGTAAAAAAGAATACCTTCCTCCTACAATTACTAGAGCTTTGTAATTATTGTTATTATCTACAAACATTTTAGGAAGCACTATTCCATTCATAATTAACGGCATCACTTCTTTTAAAGTTGTTTTTGTTCCGTCTTCATAAAATACTAAATCTAAATTTTCAGGTGGTCCTTTTTTCATTAATTCTTCAAGTGGTAATTCTTTCAAATCTTTAGGAATAAAAGAATACTCTTGTGCTTTTATTGTAATAGTTATAAAAATTACAATTAAAAATGTGAATACTTGTTTCATGTTTTTAGGTTTTTGGTTTTATTATTAATTAATTTACTTACTCTCAAAAAAAGAGCACATACTTCAGCCATAAAAGCTGAAGTATGTGCTCTATATATAACACAAATGCAAAATTAAAACTCCCTATTTCTTCTTCAGTGATGGAGAATTAACTTGTTGTTATAAATTGAGACGATTAATTATTTATTTTGTTACATCCTCTTGATTAGAGTAAATTTATATTCTATCCTTTTTAATATAGGAAGGTATTGAGTTAAATAATAATATTAGAAAACTTTAAACCCCAAACGGAATTAGAGAATTCATCATTAAATCTAATAATTCCCATTCCTTCTTTATTCCTTTTTACAACATATAAAAACTGTTTCACAACATTTGATTTACTTCTTGATACTTTAAAAAGTAGTTTTACCGTAGAAAAAAACTAATAGCGCTATTATTTTTTTAATGCAAACTAAAAGTAGAGCTCCGAGACTACATTAAAAACGAGGTACATCCTGAAAAACCATAATAGTAAGGACTAACTATTAAACAAAAAAAAATGAACTATTTATTATTACTTGGTAAAACAAACCACCCTATAAAAGAATCATTAGGTAAATTATTTGAAATTAAAGAGTTTAGCAATAAACTTGTTAAAAATGCAGACGCAATACTTATTGATCTTGCACACGTTACTGAATTAGATGACAAAGAAAAAAATGAAATCAAAAAAAACTGTAAGCCAATTATTCTAATTAACAAATCAACAGATAAAGAGTTAATGAGTACTTTTTTAGGAATTGGTTTTAGTGCTGAATTAAGTATTGTCCACTTATATGAAAACAATACATATATTAATCCTATAATTAGTGAAAGTGAAATACAACAATCTGTTTCTGCTTTAGAAACTATTAATATTGAAAATAACAACGGTACTTCACAAGAAACATTAGGTAAAGTAGAATCTTCAAGCAAAAAGAATGTTAATTCAAAACAAGTTATACTAAATCTTGAAGAAATGGCACTTTTGATAGAAGAAAACATTCAAGAAGAAAATTGGACATTTACCTCATCAACTATCAATCGACTATCTACTCCACCAATAGACTTACCCGTAGGACAATACAAAGTATATCATGTGCCTCTTAATAGCGTAATTAACTTATATGATTCTTCTCAAAAAGCAGAAAACGAGATGTTAGTTGAAATTATTCTAGTTGCATCTTATAACCCGAAGCGAAAATATGTTCAAATGAATACTATTGGAGCGGGGTTCAATCCTACTAGTGGAACAAAAATGCAATGGGATGGGACTTATAATAGAGGCTATTTTCAAAACAAAATCGATCTACATTTTGAACCATTAAATAACAGTAAGATAACAACTTATCAAACATCTCCAAAAAATGTAAATGGTGAAACAACATATACCGCTAGTAGTAGTTTTACTGTAGGAGTTGATATTTCAGAAAACCCTGCATTTAAACCAAGTTATACTATAGGTAGCTCAGAATCAACAACAATTAAAGATTTTGAAATTACTAATAATTCTAGTGGAAAAAAAGCAGACTGGACTTTTCAACTATCACAGACAAAAAATTCTATGTGGGACATGTTCAAAAGCCCATTTATGAAAAAAGGACAAGTAAAATCAGTTCCTAATCTAGCCAAGAAAAACCTTCAACCTGTATGTACTTCTGTTTGGATGGTAGACGAAACATCAGGTGTGTTTAATGATTCCGTTTCATATAATTTAAGATGGAACGTTGAATATTACCGTTGTTGGGTTACAGGAAACTGGGCTAGCTTTACTAAACATGTTCAACCACTTGATTATAATAAAACTATTAACTTTTTAGTCGATTACTCAAAAGTAAACGCGTAATAGCCAAACATAAAATCAAAAAAATTAACCGCAAACTGTTTTGAATACAACGTTTGCGGTTTTACGGCACTACTATAAATAAACATCTATCTATTATAGATCATACAACGATAATGCCATTTATTTAACCAATATCAATAAATGTTTAATTTAAAACTAAACCCCTAACCAACTATTAAATTCTGCAGTTTTATTTTGACTTGTTTTCAAAATCGTTTTACTATTTAATATATTTATGGCAATACTATTTTTATCATATCTGCTTATTTTTTCAATATAAATCCTACTAACAAGTTCACTTCTATTTATCTTAAAAAACTTTTTAGAATCCACCATCTCTTCTAACGATTTTAAAGATGTTTGATTTAAAATATGTTTTTTATTTTCTTTATCAAAAGCAAATACAACACCATAATCTGCTTGAAAGTATAGAATATCTTCTACTTTCAAAAAGTAAGTATACTTCGATGTTTTTACAGGAAAATGATCTTGAAAAACTTTAGTTTCCTCAATATTTCTATTAAAATAAGAATCTAGCTTCAGCAATAAATCATTATTCTTTAGTTCAGAAGCTGTACCTGTATTAAGTATAAAATATTTTTCCAATGCTTTTTCAAAACGATCAAATGAATATGGCTTTAATAAATATGCAATACCAGTAGTTTCAAAAGCATCCAACCAAAATTGATTATAAGCAGTACAGAAAATTATAGGTGATTTTAGTTCTAATTTTTTATATGCATCAAAAACATTTCCATCAAGAAGTTCTATATCTGAAAAAATTAAATCTACTTCTGGTTCATTTATAAAAAATGTTAAAACATCCTCTAAAGTTTCTAACTCTTTTATAATTTCTACTGGATGTTTTAATTTTTCAATATACTTTTTTAACTTTCTTCTGGCTGGCATTTCATCCTCAACCAATACTACTTTAATCATAGTTATTTAAATTAATTAACGGGATTTTTATTTCAAAACACTCAGTATTATCCTCAATAAGAATAGGCTCTTTAGTAAGTAATTTAAATTGTTTAATCATGTTTTTCAAAGCTACTCCATTGCCCTTTGGTTTATTTTTAAAAGCTATTTTATTATTAATTATTTTAATTCCATTTTCTATAGCTTTAATGTTTATATAAATTGGTTTTTTAGAGGTCCCTCTATTATGCGTTATAGCATTTTCAACTAAAACCTGTATACAAAACGGTGGTAATTCAGCCTTTAAAGCTTTTACTTCTTCATCTATTTTTAAAAAATAATATCCATCATATTTTACTTTCATCAATTCAAAATAGCCTTCTGAAAAAGCAAGTTCATCTTGTAATAAAACTATTTCTTTGTCAGAATTTACTAAACTATAACGGTATAGTTCAGAAAAATGATTTAAAAAAACACTAGCCTTATTTTTATCTTCTTCTATTAAATAATCTAAAACATTTAAATTATTGAATAAAAAATGAGGGTTCAATTGTGTTCTTAATTGAATAACTTCACTTTTCACTCTACTAATTTCGTAGTCATTTACTTGTTTTTGAAATTTTCTGTTTTCTTTAAAATATAAGTATACTAAAGAAAAACTTCCAAAAATCATAAAATCTATTGCTGAACCTATATTTTTATAAATCAATAAATATAAAGACCCAAAGTTTCTAGAATAAGTATCAAAAAGTAAAGAAATTAATAAACCAAAAATATTCCTCAACACTATATATGAGAATAAGCCAATACTAAAAAACAGTAAATACTTCCTAAGTAATGAGGCTTGTAATGTTGAATTATTAGCTATACGTTTTTTTATAAAAGACACCCATAAAAAAATAAAAATAGCTTGTAAAAAGAACCAAAATGGGGCATCAGTATGAAAAGTGAAATTTTCCCAAGAATTTGAAATTCCAAATTGATTTTTTAAAATAAACAACCAACTAAAGAAGAACAGAAAAATTAGAAATTCTTTATTCTCTCTTAAAAAATTTGTTTTTATTTTCATATCTATAACAACAAAGATATCATATTTGTAATAAAAACTTTACTGTTAGCTTCATTACAAATATGATTTATTTTATTTTTCTTCTGGCCAAGTACTTACTACGTTTCCTACCTCATCATAAGCTTCAAGCTTAATTTTATTATTACTATCTATTATAAACTTCGCTCTAGTTTTTCCATTATCATCGTATAAAAACAATCCGTTTTGCTTTCCTGGTGTTTGCCCTAGAGCTACTCTTGGAACACCTCCCAACAAGCCTTTCTTTCTATACTCTTCGTATTTTTCTTTACGTTTCTTTCTATCTTTTATTTCCTTAAGTTCTTTATTTATATGCATCACATTTTCTTGTGTTTCATAATCACCTCGGTCATTAAACACTAATCGTCCTGCTTTATATCTTTTATCCCCAACTTTTGTATCTGTTGTTATTAATTGCATTACTTGGTCACCTCCATACTGATCAAATGTTAGTGATAGTCCAGAACTATGCCCTTTCTTAGTTTTTTTCCCATCATAAACAAATCCACCACACTCTTTTCCATCTTCAGTGTAAAACAACATGCCTGCTCGTTTTGTTCTTTTATGGTAAACTCGTCCATTAACTCTATCTCCTTCGCTAGGAAAATTTGCGGCATTCGTAATTAACATTTTTACAGTACCATCATCTTCTACAATATTGATTTTTTTCACATCAATAGTATCAAATTGAGTGTTTTTTTTACTTTTAAAAGCTAGTGTTGTTACTACACCAATAGCAAGTGAAATGCTAACTGCAAATGTTCTTAAAAATAGTAGTTCTTTCTTAGTATTCATTTTAAATATTTTTATCTGTTTTACACTTCAAAAGTATTTGATTAGTAGTTTTGAAAAAACATCATTCTTATGAGCTAAGGAAAAACTATCATGAACACAGGAATTTTTATAATAAAAAAAGCCGCTTATATTTCTATAAACGGCCATTTGATTAAAATAACAATAGATTATATTATAGTACTCTGTCCCATATGAACATTTTGGAAGTTAAAATCTGTATCATCTTGATTTTGGATATAATCTGAAATAAAATCACCAACTTTACTCGTAGAAAATGGATTTTCTGGATTAATATCTTCAGTAGTAACCCCTAATTCTAACGATTTTTGAACCGCTTTATCAATAGTTTTTGCTTCCTCATGCAATCCTAAATGCTCTAATAGCATTGCAGCTGATAAAATAGAAGCTAAAGGATTTGCTATATCTTTTCCTTTTGCTTGTGGAAAAGAACCATGAATTGGCTCAAACAAAGCATTTTCTTTTCCAACTGAAGCAGAAGCTAATAAACCTATAGAACCACCAATTACACTAGCTTCATCAGAAATGATATCACCAAATAAGTTTTCGGTTAAAATTACATCGAACTGTTTTGGATTTAGTATTAACTGCATTGCTGCATTATCTACAAACAAGAAATCTAAAGCTACATCAGGATATTGATCAGCTAAAGCAGTTACTGTTTTTCTCCACAGTCTTGATGTTTCTAATACATTTGCTTTATCAACCAATGTTAATTTTTTACGCCTAGTTTGTGCAGCTTGAAAAGCTAAATGTGCAATTCTTTCTATTTCTTCTACTGAATACGAACAACCATCAAAAGCAATTTTACCATCTTCACTAATCTCTTTTATACCGAAATAAATACCTCCAGTTAATTCTCTAAAAATACTAATATCAGTCCCTTCAATTCTCTCTCTTTTTAACGGAGAGTTTTGAATTAATTTATCATATGCCTTTACTGGACGTACATTACAAAACAACCCTAACTCTTTACGTAAACGTAACAAACCTTGCTCAGGACGTACTTTAGCTGTTGGATCATTATCATATTTAGGATCACCGATTGCTCCAAATAAAACAGCATCTGATTTCCTACATAAAGCTACTGTTTCATTAGGTAAAGGATTCCCTGTTTCATCAATAGCACAAGCCCCCATAAGCGCTTCTTTATACAAAAATGTATGGTCAAAAACATCTGCTACTGCATTCAATGCTTTTTTTGCTTGAGCTGTTACCTCAGGTCCTATTCCATCTCCTGGTATTACTGCTATATTTACTTTCATTATTATTTTTTTATAAAAAATTTTAATCTCTTTTACATTAAAAAGGTACTAAAATGGTTATTTCTAAACTAAATTATTTTCAAAAACTTCTATTTCTTTCTTCTTACTTACCAAAAAATCAATATCATCATATCCATTTAATAAACATACCTTTTTATAAGGATCTATTTCAAATTTAATAGTATCTATTGATGTTTTCAATAATTGATTTTCTAAATCAATTATAATCTTAGCTTCAGGATTTCTAGTTACTTTTTCTAATAACTCTTTTAAAAACTCTTTTGAAACTTGAATTGGTAGAATACCGTTATTTAAAGCATTTCCTTTAAAAATATCAGCAAAAAAACTACTTATAACAACTTTAAAACCATAACCTGATAATGCCCATGCAGCGTGTTCTCTACTTGACCCACAACCAAAATTATTTCCAGCTATTAAGATACTTCCACTATACTTTGACTTATTTAAAACAAAATCTGTATTCTTACTACCATCTTTGTTGTAACGCCAATCTCTAAATACGTTATCTCCAAACCCTTTCTTATCTGTCGCCTTTAAAAAACGAGCAGGAATAATTTGATCTGTATCTATATTCTCAGTAGGTAATGGTACTCCGGTATCTATTAGTTTAACAAACTTTTCCATTAATTTAAATATTTTGTAAAGTTTATAATTTTTCCTTCTACGGCTGTAGCGGCTGCAGTTAAAGGGCTTGCTAAAATTGTTCTTGCTCCCTGACCTTGTCTACCTTCAAAATTTCTATTAGAAGTTGACACACAATACTCACCAGCTGGGATTTTATCATCATTCATAGCTAAACATGCTGAGCACCCTGGCTGACGCATTTGAAAACCTGCTTCTTCAAAAATATTTTGTAGCCCTTCTTCTTGAATTTGCTTAGCTACTTGTTGTGAACCTGGAACCAACCACGCATTAACATTAGATGCTTTTTGTTTACCTTTCACATAGTTTGCAGCTACCCTAAAATCTTCAATTCTAGAATTTGTACAACTTCCTATAAATACGTAATTAACAGGCGTATTCAATAAACTTTTACCTTTTTTGAAATCCATGTAATCTAATGATTTCTCAAATGAATCATCATTATTGGTAGGAATATTTTCTGATATTTTTATTCCCATTCCAGGATTAGTACCGTAAGTTAACATTGGTTCAATATCTTCTGCTTCAAAGGTATATTCTTGATCAAAAACAGCATTCTCATCAGTCTTCAATGTTTTCCAGTACGCTACTTTTTTATCAAACCCTTCAGCTGTAGGAGCAAACTCTCTACCTTTAACATACTCAAAAGTAGTTTCATCTGGTGCAATCATACCTCCTCTGGCTCCCATTTCAATACTCATATTACAAACTGTCATACGGCCTTCCATTGACATTTCTTCAAATACATTTCCAGCATATTCACAAAAATATCCTGTTCCAGAGTTTGTTCCTAATTTAGCTATAACATATAAAATCACATCTTTAGGTAACACTCCTTTTTTAAGTTTTCCGTTTACGTTTACACGTAAACTTTTAGGCTTCTCTAGTAACAAACATTGGCTTGCAAATACCTGAGCCACTTGACTTGTTCCAATACCAAATGCAATTGTTCCAAAAGCTCCATGTGTTGATGTATGACTATCACCACAAACCATTGTCATTCCTGGTTGGGTAATTCCCAATTCAGGCGCCATAACATGTACTATTCCATTATACTTATGCCCTAAACCATATAACGTAATGTTGTTTTCTTCACAGTTTTTAGTTAGTTGCTCTAACTGATTTCTAGACAATTCATCTTTTATAGGTAAATGTTGATTTACCGTTGGTGTATTATGATCAGCAGTTGCAACCGTTTTATCTGGTCTTGCAATTGGAATATTACGCTCTTTTAACTCATTAAAAGCCTGCGGACTTGTTACCTCATGAATTAAGTGTTTATCTATATATAAAACTTGAGGTCCATTTTGTACAGTATCAACTACATGCGCATCCCATACTTTATCAAATAATGTTTTTCCCATTAGGCTAATGCTACTTTTGATAATTTATTTACTTGTTTCATTATTTGATGAATATCTTCATCTATTACTTCTTTTTGTCTGTCTGCAAATTGTAAGAATGTTTTATATGCAGTATCAAGCTGAATTTTTGTTAACTCATACCCTACTTTTTTAGCTCTATATGCTAAAGCAGCTCTACCACTTCTTGCAGTTAAAACTATAGCACTTTCAGTAACTCCTACCTCTGCTGGATCAATAATTTCATACGTTTCTCTATTCTTTATTACTCCATCTTGATGAATTCCTGAACTATGAGCAAAAGCATTTGCTCCTACAATAGCTTTATTAGGCTGTACAAACATTCCCATTTTTTCACGAACCATTATACTAGTATCGTATAATAATTTTGTATCAATATCTGTAGTTAAATTTAAATATGGATGTTGCTTTAAAATCATTACAACTTCTTCTAAAGCTGTATTCCCAGCACGTTCACCAATACCATTAATAGTACATTCAATTTGACGTGCTCCATTGATTGCTCCAGCAATAGAATTTGCAGTTGCAAGTCCTAAATCATTATGACAATGACATGAAATTATTACATTCTCAATTCCTTTTACATTATCCTTTAAGTATTTAATTTTTTCACCATATTCTTCTGGTAAACAATACCCTGTAGTATCTGGAATATTTAAAACCGTTGCTCCTGATTTAATTACTTCTTCACAAACTTTAGCTAAAAACTCATTATCAGTTCTTCCTGCATCTTCTGCAAAAAACTCAACATCACCTACAAAATTTCTAGCGTAAGCAACAGCATTTTTTGCTCTAAAAATCACTTCATCTTTAGAAATATTAAATTTATGCTTAATATGTGATTCACTAGTACCAATACCCGTATGAATTCTTGGTTTAATAGCTACTTTTAAAGCCTCTCCTGCTACTTCTATATCTTTTTTAACAGCTCTAGTCAATCCACATACAGAAGCATTTTTAACTAATTTAGCTATTTCGTTTACTGATGTAAAATCACCAGGACTAGAAACAGGAAAACCAGCCTCAATTACATCAACACCCAAGATATCTAATCTTTCAGCAATTATAAGCTTTTGTTTAGTATCTAATTTACATCCTGGAACTTGTTCTCCGTCTCTTAATGTAGTATCGAAAATTTGGACTTTATCATTTCGCATAATATAAAATCTTTTGTCTTATTATAAAATCAAATGTATATATTGGTTTTTCTAAACAACCCTTTTTAAAAAGGTTGTTTACGAAACTTAACCAAACAAAAAACAGCGCAAAATACTCTATATCAGTAATTTATGAGTAAAACAATTACATCAATCAATCAACAAAGTGACTCACTTTTTATTTTAATAAAGTCATTATCTAAATCTGAAAAACGTCAATTCAACCTATATATTGGGCGTTTAGGAGGTAATGTTGATGCAAAATTTTTTGCTCTTTTTAAAATTTTAGAAAAGCAAAAAACTTATGATGAAAAGGCTATTATAAAAAGTGGTGTAGTTAGTAAACAACAACTATCTAACTTAAAAGCACATTTATACAAACAAATATTAACAAGTTTACGCTTAAATCCTGCTCATAAAAATATTCGAATACAAATTAGAGAACAACTAGATTTTGCTACAGTATTATATTTAAAAGGGCTATATAAACAAAGTTTAAAGCTTTTAGAGAAAGCCAAAAACATGGCTATTGATAGTGAAGAGAAAAATATAGCTTATGAAATAGTTGAATTTGAAAAAATTATAGAAAGTCAATACATTACGCGAAGTATTAATACTAGAGCTGATGAGCTTACTGTTCAAGCCAAAAAATTAAGTCAACAAAATGTAATAACTAGTAAACTTTCAAATTTATCATTACAACTGTATGGAATTTTACTTAAAACTGGATACGTTAGAAATGATGAAGAATTAAAAAAAGTTAATGACTATTTTGATTCAAGGTTACCAAAATATGATTTTAAAACTCTTGGTTTTAGAGAGAAACTATGGCTATATAAAGCTAATTTGTGGCATAGTTTTTTAACTCAAGACTTTTTATTAAGTTACAAACATGCAAATAAGTGGGTGTCTTTATTTAAATCGGATTCTAAAAACATTTTATTACACCCTGTTTTTTATTTAAAGGGAATTAATTATTTACTTGAAAGTTTATTTTTCATTAAACATTTCAATAAATTTAAAGAAGAATTTGCTTTGTTTGAAGAGGGAATTAAAAACCAAACCATTCCAAAAAACAGTAATACAGAAATTCTTATTTTCCAATACTACTATGCTAATTTATTACACTTACATTTTTTAGAAGGGACTTTTAAAGAAGGTGAATATTTAGTAGATATTATTACCAATAAAATAGAAGAATACAAAGGATTATTAGATAATCATCACATTGTTGTACTGTATTATAAAATAGCCTGTTTATATTTTGGTATGGGTGATAACAAAAATTGTATCCTGTATTTAAATAAAATTATTAAGTCAAAAAATTTACATGTTGCTGAAGACCTGCAATGTTTTGCACGAATTTTAAGTTTAATTGCTCATTATGAATCTGGTTTAGATTATTACCTAGAAATACAATTTAAAGATACCTATCGTTTTTTACTAAAAATGGAAAATTTACAAGAAGTACAAAAAGAATTTATTTCTTCAATTAAAGCTTTAGGAGATGTTTTTCCTCATCAAATAAAAAATGAGTTTAAAAAAATCCATACTCGTCTAAAAGTTTTTGAACACCACCCTTATGAAAAAAGAGCATTTTTATATCTAGATATTCTTTCTTGGCTTGAAAGTAAAATAGAAAACAAATCTGTTTCACAAATTATTCAAGAAAAATTTAAACAACTAAGTAAATAATTAAAAAACATTTATATATATTTGACCCGATGTTAATTAACGAAAGAAATATTACTATTCTAAATACCGAGTTTACTACTACGGTATCTTTCGTTGGCACAACAACAATTTCTACTACAATTACTATTACCCTTTAGGGGGTTTCTTTATACATATAATCTATTAGGTCCTATTTATATTTTCAAAAGAATTGAAAAAAGATAAATAACAACTAAAATTCTATAATCAAATATTTTTATACCTTTTAAAATGAAAATTTTAAAATTTGGAGGTTCATCAGTAGCCAACAGTCAAAACATTGCCAAAGTAGTTCAAATAGTATCAAATACAGCTGCTAAAGAAAAAGTAGCAGTAGTAGTATCTGCTTTTGGAAAAACAACAAATAAGTTAATAGCTTCTGCTAATAAAGCTGCAAGTAATGAAGTTAATTACATTGATCTTTTTAAGGAGGTTAAACAACACCATTTACTGGTTATTACTGAACTAGTAAACAAAAGTGAACAAGATAAAGTTTCACAAAAAGTGAATACCTTATTTAACCAATTACAAACTTTATTAGAAGGTTGTTTTTTACTAAAAGAAGTTACACCAAAAACAATGGCAACTATAAGCGGTTTTGGAGAACTATTATCTTCTTACATTATTTCTGAAGTAGCAAAAAACAATTTAGATGCAACTTATAAAGACAGTAGAGAACTTATTAGAACTTCTAATGTTTTTGATAAAGCACAAGTAAATTTTGTGGTAACTAATAAAAACACTCAAGAGTATTTTAATCAAAACCCTCATCAAATAACTATTCTACCTGGTTTTATTGCCAAAACAGAAAGTGGACTTTCAACTACCTTAGGTAGGGGTGGTTCTGATTATACAGCAGCTATTTATGCTGCAGCTTTGAATGCAAACGAACTACAAATATGGACAGATGTTAGTGGTATGTTTACGGCAAATCCAAGTGTTGTAAAACAAGCATTTCCAATACCACAAATATCGTATCAGGAAGCTATGGAGCTTTCTCATTTTGGTGCAAAAGTAATTTACCCTCCTACGATTCAACCTGTATTAGAAAAAGAAATTCCTATTGTTATTAAAAACACTTTTGATCCTAATAATGTTGGTACTTTAATTACCAAAGAAGCAAAAAGCAATAATCTAGTAAAAGGAATTAGTCATATAGAAAACATTACTCTTTTAACACTAGAAGGTAGTGGAATGGTTGGAGTTTCGGGAGTTTCAAAACGTTTATTTGAAACACTTTCTAACCAAAACATCAATATTGTATTAATTACACAAGCATCTTCTGAACACTCAATTTGTGTTGGTATATATGATGAAGATGCAGAAAGAGCTAGTCAAGCAATTAATAACGCTTTTGAAATTGAAATAGAACGTCGTAAGGTAAAACCTGTAATTATTGAACAAGGACTAGCTATTTTAGCTTTGGTAGGTGACAACATGAAAAACCATCAAGGATTAAGCGGACAAATGTTTAGTGCATTAGGTAAAAACAATGTAAATATTAGAGCTATTGCTCAAGGAGCATCTCAAAAAAATATTTCTGCCGTAATTGATAGTAATGATGCTAAAAAAGGATTAAATACATTGCATGAGCAATTTTTTGAAGAAAAAATAAAACAACTTAATTTATTTGTGACTGGTGTTGGTAATGTAGGTGAGCGATTTTTAGCTCAAATACACCAACAACAACAATATTTAAGAGAACATTTAAAAATGAATATTCGTGTTGTTGGTATTGCTAATTCAAGAAAAATGGCTTTTGACACTGATGGTGTTGATTTGAATAACTGGAAAGAAGTATTAGCAAAAGGAGAGCCTGCTACATTAAATGATTTTTTTGATAGAGCTAAAACTTATAACCTTCGTAACTCTGTTTTTGTAGATAATACAGCTAATAAAGAAGTGTCAGAAGTTTATGAAAATTATTTGCGCACTAATATTGCAGTAGTAACTTGTAATAAAATAGCCTGTGCTTCTGATTTAGAAAACTATAAAAAACTAAAAGAAGTATCTAGAAAATTCAACGCTCCATTTTTATTTGAAACCAATGTAGGAGCTGGGTTACCTATTATAGACACATTGAAAAACTTAATTGCTTCTGGTGATAGAGTTCATAAAATACAAGCAGTTTTATCTGGTAGTTTAAATTTTGTTTTTAATAACTTTAACGCTACATCTACATTTCATGATGTTGTAGGAGATGCACAAAAACAAGGATACACCGAACCAGATCCTAAAATTGATTTAAGTGGAGTTGATGTAGCTAGAAAAATATTAATCCTTGCTCGTGAAAGTGGTTATGAACTGGAATTATCTGATATAGAAAATAACTCTTTCTTACCTGAAAAAAGTTTAAACACTACTAATAATGAAGATTTTTATACTAGTTTAACTGAATTTGAATCTCATTTTCAGGAAATTTTCAAAGAAGCAAATGATAAAGGTTGCCGCTTAAAATATGTAGCAGAGTTTTCAGAAGGAAAAGCAAAAGTTGGATTACAGCACATCCCTTCAGATCATCCTTTTTATAACCTAGAAGGAAGTGATAATATCGTATTATTTTTTACAGACAGATATCCAATAAATCCTTTACTTATAAAAGGTGCTGGAGCTGGTGCTGATGTTACTGCCTCAGGGATTTTTGCTGATGTTATTAGAATAGGTAATAATTAAATGATAAAATGGACACCTACCATAATATAACTTATTTAGTAGAATCATTAATAAATAATAATTTTCAAAATAGAAGAAAATTATACCAAGAAGGAATTACAAATACTGATACCAACTTGTTTTTAATTGCAAAAAAATGAAATATATAAAAATATTTGCTCCAGCTACCGTTGCTAATGTTTCCTGCGGATTTGACTCTATGGGATTTGCTGTAGACACCATGGGTGATGAAATGACATTTACAAAAACGTCAACAAAGGGAGTAAAAATAACACAGATTACTGGTGCTAAGGGTTTAAGTCTAGATCCAACAAAAAATGCTGCTGGTGTAGTTGCTTTGGCTATGTTAACTAAGCATAATATTGATTTTGGTATTGAAATTACTATGCATAAAGGGTTTTCTCCTGGTAGTGGTTTAGGTAGTAGTGCTGCTAGCTCAGCAGGGGCTGCTTTTGGTATAAATGAATTATTAAACAAACCTTTTACTAATTTAGAGTTAACTAAATTCTCTATGCTGGGAGAAAAAGCTGCTTGTGGAACTCCTATAGCCGATAACGTTGCAGCAGCTGTTTATGGAGGTTTTGTGCTGATTAGAAGTTACGAACCTTTAGATATTATAAAATTACCAGTGCCTGATGAATTACAATTAGTAGCAATTCATCCACAAATTGAAGTAAAAACAAAAGATGCTCGTGAAGTTTTACCTGAAAAAGTTCCATTAAAAAGTGCTGTAACTCAATGGGCAAATGTAGGTGGATTAGTTAGTGGTTTATATACCAATAATTACCAATTAATAAGTAATTCATTAACTGACGTTATTGTTGAACCTGCGCGTAAGCATTTAATTCCTCATTTTGATTTAGTTAAAAGCGAAGCTATTAAAGCTGGTGCTTTAGGTGCTGGTATTTCAGGATCTGGACCAACTATTTTTGCCTTATGTAAAGGAGAAGAAACTTCAAAAAATGTGCAGAGTGCAATACAAAATTCATATGCGGATAAAAAAATAGACTTTACTTTATTTTCATCAAAAATAAATACGCAAGGTGTTCGAATTTTAGAATCAAAATAAAATGATTTACTATTTATCATCGAATTTATTTCGACGGTAAAAAACAAAATAATATTGTAAAAAAACTACATTGCTACATGCAATGCAACACACAAACAACACAAAAATGAACTATTATAGTCTTAATAAAAAATCACCTAACGTAAGCTTTCAAGAAGCTGTTGTTAACGGATTAGCTCCAGATAGAGGTTTGTATTTCCCTGAAAACATTACCCCTTTATCAAAAGATTTTATTGATAATATTGATAACTATACTAATCAAGAAATTGCTTACGAAGCTATTAAACAATTTGTTGGTGATGAAATTCCTTCAGATGTATTAAAACAAATTATTTCAGAAACTTTATCATTTGATTTTCCTGTTGTGCCAATAGAAGAAAATGTTAGCACTTTAGAACTTTTTCATGGTCCAACAATGGCTTTTAAAGATGTTGGTGCTCGTTTTATGGCTCGTTGTTTAGGCTATTTTAATAGAGACAACAATAATAAATTAACAGTATTAGTAGCTACTTCAGGAGATACTGGAGGAGCAGTTGCCGATGGTTTTTTAGGTGTAAAAGGAGTAGACGTAGTTATTTTATATCCAAGTGGAAAAGTTAGTGATATACAAGAAAAACAATTAACTACGCTTGGGCGAAATATTACTGCTTTAGAAGTTGATGGTGTTTTTGATGATTGTCAAGACATGGTTAAAACAGCTTTTTTAGATACAGACATCACCCCAATTTTAACCTCTGCCAACTCTATAAATGTTGCTCGCTGGTTACCGCAAATGTTTTATTTTTTCTTTGCCTATAAACAAGTATACAAACAAAAAAAAGAAGTTGTTTTTTCAGTGCCTAGTGGAAATTTCGGTAATATTTGTGCAGGTATTATGGCTCAAAAGTTAGGCTTACCTATTAAACATTTTGTAGCCTCAACTAATATAAATGATACTGTTCCAAATTATCTAATTAATGGAGTTTATGAACCTAAACCTTCAAAAGCAACCATTTCTAATGCTATGGATGTTGGTAACCCAAGTAATTTCATACGTATCCAAGAGTTATTTGAAAACAATATTGAAGCTTTAAAAAATGCATTCTCTTCATTCTCTTTTACTGATAAGCAAACTCGTAAAGCAATGAAGTCAATCTATCAGAAAAGTGAATATGTTGCGGATCCTCATGGTGCAGTTGGGTATTTAGGTTCAAAAGAGCATCAAAAAATGCATCCAAATGATTTGTGTATTTTTTTAGAAACTGCTCATCCTGTTAAATTTTTAGATGTCGTTGAAAACACACTTAATACTCAAGTAGCAATTCCTGAGCAAATTAAATCTGTAATTGATAAAGAAAAAAGTGCCTTTCAAATTAGTAATTATGACGGTTTAAAAACATTTTTAAATAGTTAATACCCATAATAATTTTAATACAATATTAAAAACACTTCTTACTTAAAATAAGAAGTGTTTTTTTATGATTATTTTCCTATTGGTAAAACGAAGAACTTATTAAAAATTAACGTAACACCTGTATAAAACTTGCGTCAAATAAATATGAAATTTGAAATATCTGAATACCCAAGCTCATATTTAGCAATTGAATTTAATGAAAATGAAAAACTTATAACTGAAAAAGGAAGTTTGATATATTGTAATGGAGAATATACTTTTGAGAATAAAATTGAAGCCAAAAACTACAAAAATTGGATTGCTAAAATATTTGGTGGTAAAAGTTTAACTTATAATATATATACTGCAAAAGAAAATTTAAAAATGGCATTGTCTACTAAAGATAATTCTGAGATATTTAAAGTTGACATTACTGAAGATAATCCAATTTTATTTGAACCAGATTTACACTTTGCAAGAACAATTAATTTAGAAATTAAATTAGAGCAAAAAGATTGGAAAAGCACACTAAATGACGGGCTTAAATTAAAGACTATTGGAAGTGGACAATTATTTTTAAAAGGCTATGGTAAAATTATCAAACAAGAAATAGACTCAGAAAAACCTATTTTTATAGATGAAAATGCTCTTATTGCTTTTGAAGATAAACTTGAAGTAAAAACAATTTCAAGAGGAGTTAAAGAACTTATTACAAGTGGTGAAGGTTTTATTTTTTCTATAAAAGGAAAAGGAAACATTTGGATTCAAACAAGAGAAAAGGGAGAATATTCAAGCAGTGGTGGGGTTTTAGATGGTATATTTAGTTTTATAAAGTAAATTACATAGTATTTAAACAATTCTTTTTAATACATACTATAACATATTTTTTTTTATAATAATTTCAGTATTTTTACAAACCGAACAGTCGGTTTTAAGATTATGAGTATTAAAAAAGATAATGTAATTAAAGTAGCTACAAAATTGTTTGCTGAAAAAGGATTCGAAAACACATCAATTGCAAATATTTGTTCTGCAGCTAACGTATCAAAAGGTTTAGTGTATCATCATTTTGAATCAAAAGAATCGATATTAATAGAGATTTTCACTCAAACTACTGATCAAATGATAGAAATGAACATGGAAACTAAAAAATTAATAGCTCCAAATATTCAATTACAACAATTAATAGAAACAATATTTACACAATTACATCAAAACAAACACTTATTTCAATTTAACTTGAATATTATGTTTCAACCATCTACGAAAAAAATATTAAGTAAGCAGATAGAAAGAAGAGCTAGCATTTTATTCAACTCGGTTAAAAACATATTTGACCAAATATCACAAGAAAGAAGTACTATGCTAACTTATATTTTTATTGCAGAAATTGATGGAATAGCATTAAACTATTTATCAGTGTTTAATAAATACCCTATAGAAATGATTAAGCAAGAATTATTAAATAAATACAAAAACATCAAATAAATGATACGAAAATATAATGAAAATGAAATCCCTATTCTAGTAAATATTTGGGAACATGCTTCTTCTATTGCGCATCCTTTTTTAACTCAAGAATTTACAAAAACAGTAAAAAAAGCAATGACAGAAATGTATCTTCCTGGCTCTGACACCTGGGTTTATACTGAAGCTAATAATATTGTTGGATTCATATCAATGGTAGAAAATGAAATTGGTGGATTATTTGTAAATCCTGAATTTCATTCAAAAGGTATTGGTACATTATTAATAAAACATATTGAACAAATTCATGAAGAACTAGAAGTTGAAGTTTTTGAACACAATAAAATTGGTAGGCCTTTTTATGAAAAATATGGATTTAAGAAAACTAAAGAATATTTTCATGAAGAATCTAATCAAAAAGTAATTAGAATGAAAAAATCAAATACGCTTTAAAACAAAAAAAAGACAGACTTGTCTGTTTGTTGTTTTTTTATTATATATTTGCATTGTGAAACGCTCTCAAATAAAAGATAGAATTATTGAAACCGCCTCCTTATTATTTTATAAGAATGGTTATAATTCAACGGGAATAAACGAAATTATTTCAGAAACAGGAATAGCTAAAGCAACTCTTTATAATCATTTTAAATCTAAAGAGGAAATATGTTTAGCATATCTAAGGTATAAAAACACTACTTTTATTACAGATATTAAAGCTTACACTTCATCTAAACCTAAAGGAAAAAATCAAGTACTTGCTATTTTTGATTTTCTTGAGTTATTTTTTAATGACAAAGATTTTAACGGTTGTTGGTGCATTAAAACTGTTTCAGAAATCCCTATAGATAATACAGTAATTCGAAACGAAATACAAAATCAAAAAAACGCTTTTATTCAATTAATTTTTGACTTATTAGCAAACAATATGGAAAGTATCGTAGAGAAAGATATGAACTCTATTGCTAAACAAACATATCTACTTTACGAAAGTGCTGTAGGTGAAAGTCATTTGCATCAATCTAATTGGCCTATAATTGAGGCTAAAAATATTTGTTCAAAAATCATATCGTAAAAAAATTTACACAACACAAGACAGACCTGTCTGTCTTATTTTAATTATTTAAAAACACATATAAAATGAAAGAATTCAATAACAAAGTAGCCTTAGTAATCGGAGGAACAAGTGGAATAGGTAATGCAGCTACAAATGCACTTTTAAATGCTGGTGCAACAGTACACATTGTAGGAAGAAATGTAGATAAAGTAGCTGATGCTCCAAACCTTATTAAACATTCAGTAAATATTTCAAAAATTGATGAAGTAGAAACGTTGATACCAAAAATCACATCTCTAAATACTTTAGATTATCTTGTGAATGCTTCAGGAATTTTTGGACCAAAGCCATTTCTTGAACATACCATAGAGGATTATGACTCTTATTTAGATTTAAATAGAGGTTTCTTCTTCATTACTCAAAGCGCTGCTAAAAAGATGAAAGATACTAACGGAGGCTCTATTGTAAATGTAGGATCAATGTGGGCTAAGCAAGCTGTAAAAGCTACTCCTTCATCTGCTTATTCAATGCAAAAAGCCGGTTTACATTCTTTAACTCAACATTTAGCTATGGAATTAGCTGATGATAATATCCGAGTAAATGCAGTATCACCAGCCGTTGTTAACACTCCAGTTTATCATGGTGTTTTTGGAGGAAAAGAAGAGGCTGAAAAAGCTTTGGAAGGCTTTAATAACTTTCATCCTATTGGAAGAAACGGAACTCCTAACGACGTTGCAAATAGTATTTTATTCTTACTTTCTGATAAGGCATCTTGGGTTACAGGAGCTATCTGGGATATTGATGGAGGTGTTATTGCTGGTAGAAACTAACAAAGTATAAAAATAATATAATAGCGATTTAGGTCTATACTCAAACCGCTATTATATTTTATTAAGTATATTGCTACTTAATATAAAAGAGCAAATTCGTTAATTTCTACTAATACTTTACTAATAATAAAAAAATGAACAGACTACTTAAAATATTTATTTCTCTAATAGTCATTATTAGTAATATTAGTTGCGACCAAATTACCAAAGAAGAAGCTAGGGTTGAAATTGAAAAAAATGAAATCATTGAAGTTATAAATGATAATTTTATTCTTACAAAAGTTGAGAATACCGGAGCAGCAATGAGTTTAGGTCAAAACTTACCTCCAAAATTAAAAATCATCATCTTACAAATCCTACCCCTTCTAACATTAATTTTGATGTTTTTTCATATAATAAGTAAAAAAGAGAATACAAAACTAAATCTAATTGCTTTTTCTTTTATTATTGGAGGAGGTATTGGAAATATATATGACCGGATTTTATACAACTCTGTAACAGATTTTATGCACCTAAAATTAGGTGCATTTCATACTGGTCTTTTCAATATGGCAGATGTGTCTGTAGTTGTAGGAACTCTTTTACTATTCCTAAATTATGCAAAATTAGAAATGGATAAAAAGAGGTTTAAAAACGTTAGTTTTTAAGGTGTTCTTATTAAGAATAAATATACCCTATGATTTCTTAAAATGTAGCTCTATTATTTTTTTAAATTAATTACTGTTCTTTCTTACTCGTTATTGTAACTAATAAATACTGGTAGTAGCCTCACTCAGACATACTAGCATTAACATGTAGCAAAATATATTTAAAAAGGCATAATTAAATAAATTTTATAAGTATTAATATTATCAACAATAAGAGTTTTACAACAGTGTTTTAGACTTTGCTTTTGTTATTTTTGTAATAAATAATATCGCATTTGATTAATGACTTTAGGGCATCAATTACAAGAACTTCGTAAAAAAGCTAATCCATCTCAAAATGATTTAGCTTCTAAAATTGAGGATTCATATTCACCGATAAGTAGACCTGAAATAAAAGACATACAGTCTCTTACTGACTTTTCAAAACACTTGGATGATGTATTTTATGTTTCTATCGATTATATTATAAATAGTAATTTACAGTAAAAGACAAAGAGTACATTTAGTGATACGGAACTGTTACAGAAGTTTAAAGAAGTTTTAATTATAGATGATAGCGATAATAAACACTCTCAAAAAACTAATTATTCCTTTATTACTAAATGTAAAATTCAATCTATTTTATAATACCTCATAAAAATGAAAAAGTTAATAAAACCAGATAATTTATCACCTAAAGAAAAAAAGAAAACCATAATTAAAATCATTTTTTCAGCTACAATACTTTTTGCTTTTTTTTACTATAAAAACTCCTTAGAAAAAGAAAAGAAAGATCTTTTGAAATCTAACTTTGGCATAACTAAAGCAAGAATTATAGGTAAAACTCTTAGTAAAATAAATGGAAATAAGTTTGAATATTATGTTAATAAGAAAAAACATACATACTCCAATAGCAATTCACTCATACTTTATAGCAATGAACATTACAAAGTTAAGTACTCTAAAGACAATCCAAAAATATGTGAAATCATACTGACTACCCCAATTATAAAAGATATTAACGATTATGAAGAACACACTGCAAGGGTTACAAAAAAAGAACCATACATCCCTAACAAAATTGAATTCAAATATAATTACCTAGGAAAAAAATACAATAGAAGTATTTATATTAATAATTGCTCTAAATACAAAATTGATAAAGAATATGAAATAATTATTAATAAAGAAAACCCAAAAATAGCTTACTTAAAAAACATGTTTAATTTTCAATGATTGTATAAAAAAAAATCTTAGTAAAAATATCATCATATCCTTTGTCTAAATTAGATAAAGGATATTGATTAACATTAGAGTTTAAAGAGTTTATATATACTAACGACTCTTCATCACTCAAAAACTTTAATTTATAAAGATCTAAATCTATAAACTGTTAAGATTTGAGATATTTTAACCTTAAGTCTCCAGAAAAATCAATAGGTAATTGCTCATCTATATCAACATACTATTTTACTTAACATCTATTCCTCGTGCTACCACTAGTATTTTTAAGTATTAACATCACTCAGACAGACTAGTACCATCAGGGGGGCAAATTTTCTTCACTAAACTTAACTCTATCATCTTATCCAAAACAATTTCTTCATTCAAAAGATCAATAACTCTATAAACATTCAAATTTCTCTTATCAAGTATTAAAGGGTAATTTCCTAATATTGATTCTGAAAAATCTCCTGTAGTTAAATATTCTTTTGAATTATAACCAAAAAGCATATAATAATCATGATCTTTAATAAAACTTTTGTCTATCATTAATTCAATCCCACATTCATTGCTATAGATTAAAAGGGCTTCGTTAATTATATTAATTATTTTTTTTCATATTTAAAGGACTGAATAATAAAAAAGAGCCTCATATAATTATTATTACAAGGCTCTTTTTTAATCATTTATAAATTTTTACTAGTACTCAAAAGTACCATACTCACTTTTAATAGTTAATTTTTTGGTTTCAGAGGCCTCTACTCTACCTATAATTTGCGCATTTACATTAAACGATTTAGAAATAGCTATAATATCTTCTGCTATTTCAGGAGATACATATAACTCCATTCTGTGTCCACAATTAAATACTTGATACATCTCTTTCCAATCAGTTTTAGATTGTTCTTGTATTAGTTTAAATAATGGTGGTATTGGAAACATATTGTCTTTTACAATATGATTTTTATCTAAAAAATGTAAAATTTTTGTCTGTGCTCCTCCTGAACAATGAACCATTCCATGAATAGTATCTGATTTGTATTTTGAAACTATTTCTTTAATGATTGGAGCATAAGTTCTAGTTGGAGATAGTACTAATTTACCTGCATCAATTGGAGAATTCTCAACTTTATCAGTTAGTTTAGTATTTCCAGAATACACTAAATCAGCAGGAACTGAAGCATCAAAACTTTCAGGGAATTTTTCTGCTAAATATTTATGAAAAACATCATGACGAGCAGAAGTTAAACCATTACTTCCCATACCTCCATTATACTCTTTTTCATAAGTTGCTTGTCCAAAAGACTCTAAACCAACTATTACGTCTCCAGCTTTAATATTAGCATTATCAATAACATCTTCTCTTTTCATACGAGCTGTTACAGTAGAATCAACAATAATAGTACGTACTAAATCACCTACATCAGCGGTTTCCCCTCCAGTAGAATGTATTGTTACACCAAACTTTTTTAATTCAGAAATTAATTCTTCTGTACCATTTATAATTGCAGAAATTACCTCGCCTGGAATTAAGTTTTTATTACGTCCGATGGTTGAAGACAACATTATATTATCAGTAGCACCAATGCATAACAAATCATCAATATTCATAATAAGTGCATCTTGAGCAATTCCTTTCCATACAGAAATATCACCAGTTTCTTTCCAATACATATAGGCTAATGAACTTTTAGTTCCTGCACCATCAGCATGCATTATTAAACAATAATCATCATCATTCGTTAAATAATCTGGCACTATTTTACAAAACGCCTTTGGAAATAATCCTTTGTCTATATTTTTAATAGCATTATGAACATCTTCTTTAGACGCTGAAACTCCTCGCTGTGCGTATCTTTTAGAAACTTCTTGACTCATGGTAATATATTGTTGTGTTGTGGGTGCGAAATTACTTTAAAAACAGGTAAATATCAAAGTAAATACTATTTTAATATTTATCGTAAAAAACAACATGCATAGTTTAAAAAAGAAATAAGTTTTTCATTTAATAACAAATTATAAAAGTTAAAATCGCCACTCACCTACAAAAACTTACATTTCAACTAATTCTTAAAATTAAACTTGCTTATTAAACTATATTTATAATGTAATTTAAATTATAAATAGATATTTAGCATTTAAGAAAAGAAGAATTCCTGGGGGACTACTTCTTTTCTTTTTTTACCCAGCCCATACTTAAAGGACTAAAAAAACATTTTAAATATATCAACTCAGGGTAATTGAGTATTCACCTAATGGTTATCCCTAAATTATATTCAGGGCTTTTCCCTATTTTTTATAACACTGATATTTACTAACTTAGCTTTAATTATTGTTATAATAAAAAGTGTAGTAGGTTTTATTATGATATAAATTACTAAAAGGTTCTTGTAGTAGGGGACCTTTTTTAGTTTTCCTTACTTTTTTTTCTTCGTTCATACAAAACAGTATCTCTCCAGACACCATCTAATTGAGCAATTTTCTCACGAAAACCAATTAATCTAAAATCATTTTTCTCATGTAGTTTTATACTAGCTATATTTTCAGGAAATAAACTAGAATACAAAGTCCAAATACCTTCTTTATTTGCTGATTTTATCAAAGTATTCATTAATAAACTTCCAACTTTTTTACCAACTGCATCCAATTTAACATAAACACTAACCTCAGCAACACCTCTATATTCATACCTATTAGAAACTGGAGCTATAGCACACCAACCAATAATTCTTTTATTTTCTACAGCTACAAATCGGGAATGCTCATAATGCAGATCATTCCACTCTTCCCAATCAGGAACTTTAGTTCTAAAAGTAGCATTTTTAGTTTCAATTCCTTCTTTATAAATATCCGATACTTTCTTCCAATGTTCTTTTAAAAAAATTGTAACATAAACAGCATTGCTCATTAATCTATAATTTTTAGCTCAGCTCTTTTTCAAAACATACACTACTTTCAACATCTTTATATTGACCATAATTAGGCACTACTATATATCCATTTTTTATATATAGAGTTAATGCATCATTCATAATATTACTAGTTTCTAGAATTGCAGCTTTATATCCCAACTCTTTTCCCCAAGTTTCTAATTCATTTAAAATGCCAGTTGCAATCCCCTTACCTCTACATTCATGTTTAACATACATTCGTTTAACCTCAATTGTAGTTTTATTATGCATTTTAAATGCTCCACAAGCAATAGGAATTTCATTAAAATAAGCAACAATTACATTTTGTAATTTATCCATACTATTAAATTGCCTAAAAAAAGAGTCATCTTCTCCATTAATTCCAGTTAAATAATCATCCAATTCCTTTACTAAATAAAGAAAATGGTTGTTATCAGAATTGGTTCTTTTATATACTGTTAGGCTGTTCATTATCTTGTAAACAATAATTCTCTATATTTAGTTAGTGGCCATAAATTATCATCTACTAATAATTCTAATTTATCTGCATGATACCTGATTTCTTCGAAATATGGTTTAATTTTATTACAGTAAGCATCAGCATTCTTTTGTCCCTTTAATTTATTTACTTCTTTTCTTTCATCTGTCATTTTTTCTATTTTAGAATTAATTTCAGCAATATGGTTTGATATTTTTTTTATTAATTCTATTTGTTCTTTTGCATATTTCTCGAAACTTTCTCCAAATATTTCTTTCAACCCTTTTACATTCTCTATCAATGTATTTTGATATTGAATTGCCGTAGGTATTACATGGTTTCTTGCTACGTCAGCTAAAACTCTACTTTCTATTTGTATTCGCTTTACATATTCTTCAAGTTCAATTTCATGTCGTGCTTCAACCTCTACTTTATTCATTACTCTCATTTCTTCAAAAAGAGCAATTGCTTTTTTTGAAATCTTTGCTTTTAAAGCTTCTGGTGTTGTTTTGTTGTTACTCAATCCTCGTTTCTTTGCTTCTTTTTCCCAAGCGTCACCATACCCATCACCTTCAAAACGTATTTTTTTTGATGCCTTTATATATTCTCGTAACACATTAAACACAGCTTCATCTTTCTTTAATTTTTTAGCATCTACCAAACTATCTACTTCAGTTTTAAAATCTTTAAGCTGCTTTGCTATAATCGTATTCAAAACTGTCATTGGTCCTGCACAATTTGACCACGACCCTACAGCTCTTAACTCAAATTTATTTCCAGTAAAAGCAAATGGTGATGTTCTATTTCTATCAGTATTGTCTAATAATATTTCAGGTATTTTACCTACTATATTCAATTTTAAATCTGTTTTTTCTTGAGGCGATAATTTCCCTTTCGTTACATTCTCTAACTCATCTAAGACTTCTGACAACTGAGAACCAATAAATACAGAGATAATAGCTGGCGGTGCTTCATTTGCACCTAAACGGTGATCGTTACTTGCACTTGCAATAGAAGCTCTTATTAAATCTTCATAATCATGAACTGCTTTTATCGTATTTACAAAGAAAGTTAAGAATTGTAGATTTTTCATGGGAGTTTTCCCAGGACTTAAAAGATTTACACCTGTATTGGTAGACAAGCTCCAGTTATTATGTTTTCCAGATCCATTAATACCTGCAAATGGCTTTTCATGAAACAACACTTTAAAATGATGTCGGTGAGATACTTTTTCCATCACATCCATTAATAATGAATTATGATCTACCGCTAAATTTGCTTCTTCAAAAATAGGTGCTAACTCAAACTGATTAGGAGCAACTTCATTATGTCTTGTTTTAACAGGAACACCAAGTAACATAGATTCTTGTTCCAAGTCACGCATAAAATTCATTACTCTACTAGGGATCGATCCAAAATAATGATCATCTAATTGTTGCCCTTTTGCTGAAGAGTGCCCTAACAAAGTTCTCCCAGTCATCATTATATCAGGCCTAGATGCTGCTAAAGCTTTATCTATTAAAAAATATTCTTGTTCCCAACCTAATGTTGCATTTACCTTAGTTACATTTTTATCAAAAAATTTACAAACTGCAGTTGCAGATTCGTCAACAGCTTGTAACGCTCTTAATAAAGGAGCTTTATTATCTAAAGCCTCACCTGTATAAGCTACAAATACTGTTGGAATACATAATGTTGTTCCGTAAATAAAAGCTGGAGATGTTGGATCCCAAGCTGTATACCCTCTAGCTTCAAAAGTATTTCTAATTCCTCCATTAGGAAACGATGATGCATCTGGCTCTTGTTGTACTAGTTGACCTCCATCAAAACGTTCCATAGCTCCTCCTCCTTCTATTGTTTCAAAAAAAGCATCATGTTTTTCAGCTGTTGCTCCTGTTAAAGGTTGAAACCAATGTGTATAATGAGTAGCACCTTTAGAAAGCGCCCAATCTTTCATGCTAACTGCAATTTGATCTGCCTTTTTTCTATCTATTTTAGTTCCGTACTCAATTGCATCCATTACACTTTGATAAGCTTCTTTCGTCATATATTGACGCATTGCTTGCTCATTAAACACATTCTTACCAAATAGCTCAGAACGTTTACTTTTTTCCTTAACAATAACTGAACCTCTATTAAGCGTTTCCTTTAACGCATTAAACCGAATAGCCGACATATATATTATCCTTTTTTAATACTTTTCAAAAATACTAATTTAAAAACAAACAAACCCCTAAAAAAATAGGGGTAAAATTAAATTATAGTTAATTTTTAAAATTTACCCCTGTAAAATTTGGGGGTAATTAAAAAAATATTCATTTTTGCATCGTAAAACAATACAACAGTAATATCAAAATTAAAAATCATGAGTAAATCTAAATTAGAGTATATATGGTTAGATGGTCATAAGCCAACCCAAAATATGCGAAGCAAAACTAAGGTTGAAGATAATTTTAGTGGTAAATTAGAAGACTGTCCAGTATGGTCTTTTGATGGAAGTTCAACAGAACAAGCGTCTGGTGGAGCTTCTGACTGCTTATTAAAGCCTGTAGCAATTTACCCAGATCCTGTTAGAAGAAACGGTTTCTTAGTTATGGCTGAAGTTTTAAATGCTGATGGTACTCCACACGAATCTAATGCACGTGCTACGATTGATGATGACGACTCTGATTTTTGGTTCGGATTTGAACAAGAGTACTTTTTAATGGATTCTAAAACAGATTTACCTTTAGGTTTCCCACGTGGAGGTTTCCCTGGTCCTCAAGGAAAATACTATTGTTCTGTAGGAGGAAGATACACTTGGGGTAGAGATGTTGTTGAAGAACATGCTGATTTATGTATTGACGCTGGATTAAACTTTGAAGGAATTAATCAAGAGGTAGCTCCTGGACAATGGGAATTCCAATTATTTGCTAAAGGTGCAAAAAAAGCTGGTGATGAAATTTGGGTAGCTAGATATTTATTAGATAGATTAACTGAAAAATATGGTTATTACATTGAATACCACCCTAAACCAGTAAAAGGTGATTGGAATGGTTCTGGTATGCATGCTAACTTTTCAAACACTACATTAAGAACTTGTGGTTCTAAAGAAACTTACGAAGCTATTTGTGAAGCATTCAGGCCTGTTACTGAAGAGCACATTGATGTATATGGTGCTAATAATGATGAGCGTTTAACTGGTTTACATGAAACTGCTCACGTATCTGACTTTAGCTACGGTGTATCTGATCGTGGAGCTTCTATCCGTATTCCTATTATTACTGTTGAAAAAGGATGGAAAGGATGGTTAGAAGACAGAAGACCTGCTTCTAATGGTGATCCTTATAAAATTGCTGGAAGAATTATTAAAACTGTTAAAAGTGCAAAAATCTAAATTAGATTTTATCTATAAAAATAAAACACCTCGCAAATTGCGAGGTGTTTTATTTTTATAGTATTATGAAACTTTATTAATTTTTCTTCATTAACAACTGAAGCCCTAAACCAATAAATACATATCCACTTATTTTTTTCATTACCTTACCTATCTTTTGATTACTTCTTAACCTGTTTGTCATAAAAGAAGCAGCATGCACTAAGAAAAGACACCAAATGGTTCCTGTTAATAAAAAGGTGCATCCTAAAATTAAAAAAGGTAGTACATTATTTGTATGTTCTGCTTTTATGAACTGAGGTAATAAGGACAAAAAGAATATTGCAATTTTTGGATTTAATAAATTCGTTAAAAAGCCTTGTTTATATATTTTCAATAAATCTACCTTCTCAAAATCTACCTTTTGATTATCAAATAATCCTGACTTATCTAAAAGGGTTTTTACACCTAAAAAAATCAAATAAACCGCCCCAGCCCACTTAATAACTGTAAAAGCAATTACTGATTTTGCTAATATTACTGATAATCCCAAAGCAGCAAATACAACATGAATTACAGCTCCGCTTCCAATTCCTAAAACAGAATAAATACCTGCTTTTTTTCCTTGAGCAACGCTCCTGGTAATTATATAAACAGTATCTGCCCCTGGAGTTATATTCATTAAAAGCCCTGCAACAATAAAACCTATATAGTTCTCTATTCCATTCATTACATCACTTCTTCAACTATTACAATTTACGAAATTGCTAAATACACAAACACAACATAAGTAATTAGCAACAACACTCCATCTCTCCATCCTAACCTCATACCTTTAGGAATAAAAACTAACGGAAGCACCGCAAATGAAATAGCTAACATCCAATAAATATCCTTAGTAATCAAACTTAATGAATCTGGCTTAACCTCTACAGGAGTAATCATTGCTGTTATTCCTAACACTGCCAAAATATTAAACACATTCGATCCTATTAAATTCCCTAAAGAAATTGCCTTTTCTTTCTTCATAACTGCAATAACAGAAGCTGCTAATTCAGGAATACTTGTTCCTACAGAAACCACCGTTACACCAATTACAGCATCACTTACCCCTAATCCTTTTGCCAACGTTTTTGCTCCATCAATTAATAACTCTGATCCTCCCCATAAACCTAATCCACCTAAAGCTAAAAAAAGTACTACTTTAAATAGCGGTAATTCTTCATCATCCTCAGGCATTTCATCAACTACAGCTTGCTTTTGAAAACGTAAAAGGTACACCAAAAACGCTATTAAGGTAATAAATAAAATCACTCCTTCATATGTTTGAATTGTTTTATCATTAACAATAAAAACATATAGCAACAATGAAGCAAACATCATTACTGGCCAATCTGTTTTATAAAAACTCTTCTGAACATCTATAGGCGATAAAATTATTGTTATTGCCAACACTAACGCAATATTTGCAATATTTGAACCTATTACATTACCAACTGCTAAACCTGTAGCTCCATCTAATGCAGATTTAATACTTACTATCAATTCTGGTGCTGATGTTGCAAAAGAAACAACCGTCATACCAATAACAATTTTAGGTATATTCAATTTTAGCGATAAGCCAACTGCAGCTTTTAGCAACCAGTTCCCACCAAGAACTAATAAAACTAATCCAATAACAATATATAGAATACTCATAAATTATTTTTTGTGCGAAGATAGGGTTTTGACATCTAAATTACGAACAGATATTACATGCTTAAAAGCTTCTTTTTTTATCTTTCTAATTCTCAATAAAAAAAGTTTTATTTCAAATCACAAAAATCAAAACCACCATTTCACCTCTCTTTAACAACACATTTTCCTTTACTTTTTTAAAACACACAAAAAACGCCCTTTATTTAATTACACATTAAAACAATAAACATACATTAATATTAACAAAACAAACTACTCTGTAGAATATTAGACTACATATTAAAACTTAATATTATTTTTTAACTTTAATTATAAATTCAAATTGATTAAATCGTATTGAAACTTTTGGTGATGTGATTCTCTTTCTCATATATTGAGAAAACAATTCTGGAATTAATCAACTTTTATTAACTAAAACCACTAAAAAAACAAATGATAACTATTGCTTTAAATTTAATTGTCTCAGCAGTAAATTTTATAATTCAACTTATTCAGTACTTATTTTAATTAACTATTAAACACACTATTATTATGCTAACATTTTTAGGAATATTATTAATTATTATTGGGTTACTCACCCTTATTTTAAAATCAATTATTAAAAAAGACGGCTTCTTAAATTGGTTCACCACCAACAGAAGTATCCAATTTACATTACTCGGAATCTTATTGAGTATTATAACTGGAATGTTCTTTTACGCAGAAGCTGGTACAGCCTATGCAGTACAATTTGTTTCTGGTGGTGATAAAATGATTACCACACAAGGATTAAAATTAAAATGGTGGGGTAGAATCATACCACTATCTTATGAAACATCTATAAAAGATGTTATTTTAAAAGATGATGTAGAACTACCAAAAAGTAGCCAAGGTATATACAACAGGAAGGCTCAAAAGTGGGAATTCAGCGATGCAATTAAAGCAGAAATTAGCACTTCAGTTATTGTAGGTGTCAATATCAACGACGAAAAAGTCTTTTTAAACATGGCAGACAGAAACAGAAGCGAATCAAAATTAATTTACGGTAGAGTTTTACCAAACATTGATGCTGCTATAAAAAACACCTGCAAACTAATGGATGCTCAAGATTACATTTCAGGTCAGGCTTCAGACTTCGATAGATATTTTAGGGATCAATTAGAAAATGGAATGTACCAAGTAGAACAATACTATGAATCTGAAAACACGAATGAAATTGTTGGAGATACAACTACTATCAGAAAGATTAATGTAGGAAAATCAAGTAAACAAAAAAAGTTTAGAATCAAAAGAAACTCAGATGGTAGTATTGCCAGAGACAATTCTAACACCTTAAAACAATATGGTTTAAAAATTTACCAAGCACAAGTAACAGGTATTGACTGGGAAGAATCTTTTGACGAGCGTTTAGATTTACAAAAAAATGAGGTAGCACAAACTCAACTTGAAAAACAACAAGCAGAGCGTGAATACTATAGAGCTAAAAAAGAAGTTGCTAAAGGAGAGTCTGAGAAAGCTAAAGAAAGAGCTAGATTAGAAAAAATTCAAATTCAACAAACCATCGAAGCTGAAACTCAAGCTAAAGTAGCTGGATTCAACTTAATAAAAGAAAAGAAACAATATGAAGTTGAACAATTCAAAGCTAAAAGTAAAAAAGTAGCTGCCGATGCGCAATACTATGAAAATGCAAAACTAGTAAGTGCGGGTTTAACTCCTCAGGAACGAGCTGAATGGGAATATAAAACTGCAGTGGGAGTTGCTAAAGAGATAAAAGATTTAAAATTACCTTCTACATATATTGAAGGAAGTAAAGACGGAAACAGTGGGAATTTGCTACAATCATTAATTGGCGCTGAGCTAGCTAAGAAAATGATGGAAAAGAAATAAAAAAAGAAAAGGAATCAAATACCAACAGGACGAATTAGATCGTCCTGTTTATTTACAATTATATTTTCATTATTTTTGATATGAAATCAACTAACTAATGAAAAAACAATTATTTAAACAACTAGCCAAGCTTAACAAAATTATCTTACCTTCTTTTACCAAAAAAGAGCTAGACATTACAAAGGCTTCAAAATTACAATTAGCTATTATTGGATGGAGAGCTTACGTTACAATAAATTCGTTAAACTAAATACACCTTAAGTTATGAAAGAACATATTTCTATTTTTACCGGATCAGCAATCTTAGTGAATAGACTTGCTCAATTATTAGAAGACAATAAAATACCCTCAATTATTAAAAACGAACGAGAATCTGGAAGATTAGCAGGTTTTGGAGCTACAGGAGATGTTGTTGAGCTTCACATTTTTAATACTGATATTGAGGCATCTAAAAAAATTATTGAAAATTTTCGAAAAGAAATTGAAAAATAATTTTTAGAACTGTAAAAGAATTGTATATTTGCACCCGCAAAACGACGGCCTCGTGGCGCAACTGAATAGCGCACTTGATTACGGCTCAAGAGGTTACAGGTTTGAATCCTGTCGAGGTCACAAATAACAAAAATTAAAGCGAAGAAATTACACTATAAAACGTGTAAGATCTTCGCTTTTAACTTTTTACAACAAATTCTACTTTTAAAAAAGACCTATGCAAGCGTTATTCTATCCCCAAAATTCCCCATTAAATTCCCCAATAAAAATGAGTGGGACACTCAGATATAGAATAGCCATGAAAAAGGACTACGTTAGAAAAGACGGAACGTGCGCTTTATACATACAACTCTTCCTAGACGGCAAAAGAAAAAAGATTCCTTTAGACATTTTTGTACAACCAAAAATGTTTGATGAGCGTAAACAACTAGTAAAAGGAACATCTCAAACTGTAAAAGATTACAACTTATACATAAATAAAAAGAAAGCAGATATTAATAAAATAGCAGTAAGCTATCGTTTATCTGAAACCTACTTAACCTTTGAAAGACTAATTGAAGATTTAACAAACCCTACTTCGAAAGTTGACTTTATAAAATTTTGCGAAAAAGAAATAGAAAAGCAAAAGCATATTTTAAAACCTGGTACCTATAGACAGCAATTTTCAACATTAACAAAACTTAAAAAGTTTAAACAGGAGATTTTATTCAATGATATAAATGAAGATTTAATTACTGAACTTATAGTTTACTGCAAAAAAGTTTTAAAAAATAAAGACACAACTATACAAACCACATTAAAGAATTTTAAAAAATACTTACACATTGCAAATAAAAAAGGAATTAAAACTGCTCTTAGCTATGAAGACATTACTGTAAAATCTTTTAAAGGAGACAGAACCTTTTTAAATAAGGACGAAATAAAAACCCTTTACGAATACAGAGAATCTAAATTTATTTCAGAATCATGTAAAAATATTTTAGATAGATTTTTATTTTCATGCTTTACTGGATTAAGAATTTCAGATATTCAAAACGCAACTATTGACAATATCATTGGTGACTTCATAGCTTTCAAATCTGAAAAAACTGGAAAGTTTCAAAAAATCAAATTAAATCAGTCCGCTAAAAAATTCATCAACTATAAAAATGTATTTAATGGAAAATACACCAATGAACATATTAATAGAGAATTAAAATGCATAGCTAAAGCTTGCAACATTAAAAAACACCTAACTTTTCATGTTGCTAGACATACTTTTGCTACTAATTACCTGATTTCTGGAGGAAGAATTGAAAACCTACAAAAAAACTTAGGCCATTCTAATATTCGAGAAACAATGATTTATGTTCACATAGTTGATTCAATATTAAATGAAGAAATCAACAAAATGGACAACATTATTAATTTAGGTAGTTAATTTGTAAAACTTTCACATAATAGCTTTATTATTTCTGAAAAAACTGTTCCCTTTGTTCTCCAATAAGAAAAACACAATAAATAACACTGAAAATCAATAAACTAACACCGATACAAAACATGAGAACAGTACAAATTTAACCTTGAAATTTGTACTATGGGGTGCGGGGATTTTGTACTCAGTAAGCAAATTGCCCCCTTTTAGCTGTTTTTTTTAGGAAGATTAACTAATTATTTTATAAATTTGAAACACAAAAAATTGTTAGAATACTCAATTGCTATATCTACATTTTTTAGGCTGTATACGTACTAAAAACAAAGAACTATGGATACCCATAAAGTAACCTTAAACTCTTTATATATATTTACCTAAAGTTCCTTTTATCCGGAGCTATAATCCAATAAACGAGAACTTTGTTATCTATATAACGAGTTGTACCCAATTTAAGAACCAACAATGAAACTATCAGAACATAGTATAAATGCCATAAGAACAATTATCTCTGGAGACGACCCATTGACACAGTATAAATCTGGTCCAAAATTGGTGGAATTTTTCAATTCTTTTGGAGCAAGAGATGTTTATAAATGGAAAGATGGTGGACTTCCGAATAATGCAAGCCGAAATCAGTATGTAATTGACAAGTTAACGGAATTTAATGGAACAAAAGCACTTTCAAGCTTACTGTTGACTTTCGCTGACGAAAGGTTTTATTCAGAAGTTGAAAATCCCGATATAGATTCGGCAGTTGGAAAAATTAATGGAATAATAAAACACGACAACTACAAGTTAGACAACTCTTCAGGAACTTATGTTATTGTTGGAGAGGAACTTCCTGATGAAATCGAAGTTGAAGTTCATTTTGAGGAAATTCAACAGCAAATTTTAGACGCTTTAGACCAGGCAAAGTATACAATTTGGGTAACTGTTGCTTGGTTCACTAACAAACCACTTTTTGACAAATTAATTGAAAAGAAAAATCAAGGAATAAATGTTCAAGTGATTGTCCTTGATGATGAGATTAATCGAAAGTGGGGTTTCAATTATGAAGAACATTTTGAAACAAAAAGATTTAAAAAAATGGGGATGTATGAAAACATTATGCATAACAAATTCTGCATAATTGATTTAAAAACTGTGATTCACGGTTCATACAATTGGACTAACAAAGCGAATTACAACAAAGAGACAATTTCTATTGAGACAAGTCGAGAACTTGCAGAAAGATATGCGACTGAATTTATGAAACTAAAAAAATAAAAACTGGGTACAACAATGGCTATAAGTAATTGCTTGTTCTCGCCTACTTCTGAAAATCCTCGCGGATTATCAGTTTGGTGTGTACTTGCTAAGTTAAGTGCTAACCCACGCAACTACTCATAGCCGAAACCGTTACTCTGTAGCACTTAAAATTAGAATTGAAAAAGTACACTAAATGGAATTTTATAATAAATTATCTGACGGAAAGAAAAGTATCTTAATTGGAGGAATACTGATTATAGTTTTATTTTCTGTTATTTTCTATTTTGCTGATAAAAGAAAGAAGGAGCTTTACAGTGATTATTCAATATCAAGTGCAAAAATAACTGAAGTCAAACTAAATGTTAAAAAAGGAGGGACTTCTCGAAAAAATGTAGCCTTATATTATTATGTTTTTAAAGAAACTAAATATAACCAATCAGTAGAAATATATAATATGAATGTTAAAGTTGGAGATTGCTACGAGATTAAAATTTCTAATATAAACGCTCATAATTCCGAAATTGACCTGTATAAAAAAGTAAAGTGCTGAACAAATATTAGAAATTAATTGAAAAAATATAAAATATAGAACTACTTACAACAACACCTAAACTGCATTAAAACGCAGCTTAGCCAAAGCCGTTCAAATATAATTTATAATACACCTAATAACTAACAGGCTGTAAAATATCACTTCTATTACTATCAACTCTTTTGAAAATATCTTGAGAAACTGAAAAAGCTTCAATTTCATTTTTAGTGAACGTATGTAATAGGGTTTTAATCGTATCTTGATTATCATCACAATGAAGCCATTCATATTCATCGGATTGATCAAGTATTAATGGCATACGATAGCTCCCTTTTGAGTTTGGTGAATTATGAATTTTTTTAAACAACGGATTGGCTTCCGTAGTTATTAAACTTGCTGAATATAACGGATTAATACCATCATCAATTACACTATATACTCCAGCAAATGCAAATAACTGATGATTTTCCATTTGAAAATAATAAGGAATAGATCCTTTTACTCCTGGATCTTTATGTGGCTCATATAATCCGTCTGCAATTATTAAACAACGTTGCCAATTTATAAACTGACTATACAATTGACTTTCAAATAAACGTTCTCGTGTTGCATTTAGCGTATTTGTTTTTCGTAAAAACTCTGAACGCTTTGATAAATCGTAATAAGAAGGTAATAAACCCCAGGAAGCAAAATCTATTGTTTCAGGATCTTCTTGACGAATGATGTATAAGTTTTTTGTTTCCCAACCATTAAAATGATAGTATGACTCATACGCTTCAGGATATTCAAAAGTAGCATTGAATCTATCTTCTAATTTTCTAGGCACTTTTTTAGTATTTGAAATATGATAACACATTATTTTACAGAAATTATATCTTTCAATCGTGTAGTATAATTGGGTGATAACTTCCCCTGCCTCATGATCCAGGTACGGTTTGGATTTTGAGTTGCCATTTTTATAACATCTTTATGATATTTGGTATTCATCTTATCAATGGCACTCATTAACGGTTGCATTTTATACCCTTCATTACCAAATATTGTTAATTGCTGAGAAGTCATTGGTGTAATATTTCCAACAATCACTCCTGCCCTTTTATACTTATAACCTTCTTTAAATATACGTTTTAATCCTAAAATAGCGTAGGTATTTAAATCATTATTAATATTTGAAGCATACGGAAGCGTAATTACTGTACTCTTTGAATATTGTTGCGCATCCTGTTTATGCCTATTGGTAGAAATAAAAACAATTACATACCCACAATACGAACCTTGCTTACGTAACTTTTTAGCACACTCTACAGCAAATGTTGAAACTCGTTCTCTAATATCATCAAACTTCATTAAATCACTAGCAAAAGAACGTGTAGTAGCAATGTTCTTTTTATCTTTTACCTCTTCATCTAATTCCAATGTTTGCAAACCACTCAAATCTCTTTGAAGCCTCATACCTACAATACTCATATTTTTCTTCACCCAATCAGGATGTAATTGAGTAAAATCATACCCCGTATTCACATTCAAAGCACGAAGCTTTTTAGCATATTGCCTTCCAATCCCCCAAACATCTTCAATAGCTAACCATTTAAGTGCTTTAATTCGTTTTTCTTCAGAATCTATAATGTGAACTCCTTTTGTTTGTGTAGGAAACTTTTTAGCAACTCTATTTGCTACTTTACTTAATGCTTTGGTTGGTGCAACACCTATTGAAATAGGAATACTGGTCCATTTTCCTACACAATCTTTCATTTCTAAACAATGCTCTCTAATATTAAAATGCTTTTCAAAGCCATCAAACTTTAAAAAAGATTCATCAATAGAGTAAATTTCAATATCAGGAGTGTATTGTTGTAGTATATTCATTACACGTTCACTCATATCAGCATATAGCGGATAATTAGAACTAAACACATGAATGTTGTGTTGCTTAAAAATTGGCTTGTATTTAAAAGCTACAGCTCCCATTGGAATACCAAACTTTTTAGCTTCGTTTGAACGTGCAATAACACAACCATCATTGTTACTTAAAACAACGATTGGTTTATTATTTAAATCTGGACGAAATAGCCTTTCGCAGGAAGCATAAAAATTATTACAATCAACCAATGCAAACATATTGCAAAATTAAAACAAAAATATGTTTGAACACACTTTTGTTAATAAGTTGTATTTTCTCAATTGTTTAACCAGCAAAAATCATTGATTTTCACTTTGCGAAAAACAATTATATTTCTTACGTTTGGTAATGATAAAAAATTGTTAGAACACTATATTGTTATCTCTACATTTTTTAGGCTATATACTTACTAAAAATAAAGAACTATGGATACCCGTAAAGTAACCATAGATACCCTTTATATATTTACCTAAAGTTCCTTTTATCCGGAACTATAACCAAATAAACGAGAACTTTGTTCTCTATATAACGAGTTGTACACAATTACCAAAAAAAACTGCATATTGAGCACACTAATTGAATTATTAAAGTTTGAAGGAAAAGAAATAAATCATCTTTTCGAAAAAGCCAGTATTGAAGGCAAAGGTACGCCTCAAGAAGTTTCTGATAGAAGAGAAAACGCACTAACTATCTTTCTGAAAAAGTATTTCCCATTCCCATACAGAGTTGCAAAAGGAAATATAAGGGATAGTTATGGAGGTAATAGTATGTCGATAGATTGCTTAATACTTAATCCAAGTCACCCATATACAACAACTAATGAATCTCAATTTTCAATCATTTTAGCAGATGGGGTTGATGTTGCTATTGAACTAAAACCTAGTTTGAATTCAGAATCTGAAATAGAGCGATCACTTACTCAAATAAAATCAGTAAAGGAATTAACTCGAGTTAACACGAGTTTATTAGATTTCGGAAATAAATACACTGAAAAATATAAAAATAATTCTAAAAAAATACCTGCAATAATCTTTTCGAATAAAACCTATAAAGATTACAGCTTACTTATTGAAAAAGCAGTTGCATTCTATGAGAAAAATAAAATAAAACGAGAATATCAATTTGATTTTATTGTAATAAATCAGAAGTGCATAATTTTTAATTGTAAAAAGGATAGCTATATAAGTTTTAAAGAATTTGGAGAAGGTATTTACATTTTAGAATTTGGAGAGTTAACAATTGCAGCTTTCTTATTTCAACTAAATGCATTTCCCCAATCTGAAATGAGAATATCGAATCCTATTATAAATCATTACTTGAAAATTAAACATTCAGGTGGAATTACTTTTGAAAAATTGAACAAGAGATTAGCAGCAATATAACTGTGTACAACACCGTATATAATTTATTGCTGGTTTTTTGCTTACTTACGAAAGTCCTCGCGGACTTTCTTGGTCGGTAATTATTTACTAAATTAGGTGATTGAAACACGCAACAAACCATATACAAACACGTTAGGCACTATTACAAAAAACTAAACGGGTTATTATTAATTATTCATAAATTTATTCACAATCTTTTAATATGAAAATTACAATTCGATTAGAATTTGAATATATCTTCCCCGAAGAAGAAGAAAGAGATATTTTATATTACTTAGCTAAAGTATCCAGCGAGACTTTATTAAAAATAATTGGTTTTTTTAATACTAAAAGCCTGCCAAATTTTGATAATTTTTTCTCTAATCCCGAAGTCGCAAAAGATATATATAATAGAGTATTTGAATACACCAAAAAACAATCTATTAGAGATAAACCTGAAGTAATTTCGCAGCAAGGCTCTTTAAAATTATCAGAATTAATTTTAGCAAATAAAGCCTCTTTAATTGAAAACAATAACAATAACTCAATTGATGATGATGAAATAAACATATTTAAAGCTTTTCTTATAATAAATAGTGAACTTAATAGAAGTCAAGTGCTTAATAATACTTCAGAAGTTAACTATGAAAAACTAGTTGATTATAGTATAATATTTTCTTTTCCTATATCTGATTTAGCAATTTTTGAAAATGACGATATTGAATTTTTAAAATCACTTTATGCAACTATAGTAAAAGTTGAACAATTGTTTAATTTTTTAAATTCAAAAAAAGAATTTGAAAAATTAAAAACTTCATTAATACAATCTTTTAACACCAACAATGAAAAAGATTTCTTTAAAGAAATGAAATATTTGTTTGGAAAATTACTAGAACTAAAAACCACCAATAATTATATCTTCAAAGTAGATAATAATGAGTCTGAAAAATTCATTAATTCTATGATATCGGATGATATAAATACAGACGTTGATTTCACTTATATTAAAATTAACCCATTATACAAGTTAGAGGATAAAACTTATTCTATAATAAATTATTTTTATGTAGTCGATAAATTTTATAGAAGTACTAAATACAAAATAAAAGAAATCTACGAAGCTGATGAAAATTTAACATCTCAATTTGGAGATTTTTTAGGTTTTTTCAATAAAGAGTTTTCTGAAAATTTCCTTATGAAAAACATCTTAGATGAAATTTTCTATGAAAGATACTTTATTAAAAAAAATGAGACTGAAAATGAATTAGACGGTGAACCTGATTATTATTTAAGACATAATAATAGAGTGTTTATTTTTGAAAATAAAGATGTTTGGATTGCTAAATCAATTAAATCTTCTGGTGATATTGAAAAAATTAATAAAGTACTCAAGCAAAAATTTTTAGGAGATAATAATCATAAAGTCGGCATTGGGCAACTTATAAACACGATTGAAGAATTACTTAGTGGAAATTTTAGGTTTGACAATTACGTAAACCAAAATAAAAATTTGAAAATTTATCCTATTCTATTAGTTCACGATAGAATTTTTCAATCTTTAGGTATAAATTACAGGTTAAATCAATGGTATTTAGAATCAGCAAAAAGCAGATTAGAAAACAAGTATAATCCATCTAATATTAAAAGCTTAACAGTAATTGATATTGATACAATGATTTTATGGAGTCCTCATTTAAAGAAAAAGGATAAGAATTTTAGAGAAATATTAGACTCACATTTGACTAAACTAAATAAATATAAAAAAACAAATATTCGAGATTATGAATATGGTTTAGAGCTTGTAAATCGCAGACTGACTGAGAGATTAACTGCTATATCTCACCGAGAAATACCATATCAACTTCCTTCTGAAATTCTTATTAATAAGTTTAAAGATGTGTTGAAAGACTAACAGTGCCTAACAATGTATAAAAAACATAGGGCGTTTGTGCTAAACCGAAAGTTCTGTGAATATTAACAAAGTCCGCTAAATATAAAATTTGGCGTTTATAGAACAAAAGATAAAATAGAATATTTAATAAATAATTTAACATGACATATCAAGAACAAGGAAGTTTGTAAGCAACAATTTACCTTTAAAATTTATGTATGATTAGATTGCTTAATTACTGATAATAAAAGAGGTATGATAATTAAATTTTTAGATAAAAACTAAATAAGTGAAAAAAATAAAAGAATCAATATCTAGTAACTCTAAACAGAATAAGAAAATATTATTTAAGAAATTAAAAAAAATAGGACTAATACTTGGAATATTAGTTAGTCTAATTACAATTTATATTTTTTTCTTTAAAAAAAAAGATGTATCTCTAAGAAATACGGTTAATAATTCACCCGTAATAATAAACAACACAATTAATAGTAACTCCGTAACGAAATACAATAACACAATAAAAGAGATAGCACCAAAAAAAACAATACCTAACTCTCTATATTACTCAATAAACATTGTAAATAACTTAAAATTAATAAAAACCATAGAGAGAAGTAGTAACATTAAAATCAGAAGTAATTCATCTAATAAAATTAAAATAACCTATACAGGTCAAATCAAATTATTATCTAAAGATACTAATGTATATATTTATACAGGAGGTAATATTAAAATTTTAATTAATAATTACATTTGTTATAATTATAAAGATTTAAAAATTAAAAGTATGAGACCAAACTCTATTGAATCCATTAATAGTAATATACAAAAAAATATAGAAGCTATTGTTGATCTTAATTTAAATACATTTTCTAATAAAATCACCCAATGTATAAAAAATTAATATTTATTTTTTTTATTTTTTTTATTGAGAATGTCACTCTAAGTGCTCAAGCATCAAAAGAACCTCTTTCAATTCTTATTTATTCAGAAGGTGAAGGATTCCTTCAACCTTTTATAGAAAACACAGTCAAGAATCTTAAAAACATTAAAACATCAAATAAGTATTTTAGGGCAACAAATTCGTTTAATCGATTTATAGCTGATAATAAATATCAAGCAGAACTTAGTAAGCTAATTCAAATTCAGAAACCAGAAAATGAAGAGTTAGGAATTTTTTATAGCGATACTGAAAAAAAAATAAGAAAAAGAATATTTCAAATATTAAAAGATTATAACTACTTCTTAACAGTAAAAACTAATACTCTTGGAGAATTGATTGAATTTCAATTTCAATTATACAAAACTATAAACTCTAAAAAAAACACACCATTTAACATATCAGATAAAGTTATCAAAGTCGAAAATTTTTTTATTAATCCAAAAAAAGCAAACTACAAATCTGAAATAAAAAATGCAATCGATAGGCTATTTAAAGGAAGCAATGAAAGACCAATTTCAGAATTAAGAATATTCGATGAAATAATATTAAATAACTCCAAAATTAAGATACCTTTAAATAAATATTTAGTTCTTGATGGTACAAATTCAGGTGATACAGATTCTAAAAAAATAATCTATTATTGGAGAAACATCCCTAGAAAAGGAGACAAATATCAAACTTTTAATAAATTAAGTTTAAAAGCCAACTCCTCAAGACAAAATATTTATATCGATAAAGAAGGGCCTTTTAAAATAGGCTTTAAAATTTATGATGGCGTAAGCTACTCAAAGGAAATTATTGTTAATCTAGAAACTGTTAAAAAGCCTAATAAAATAACAACTACGGATACAGTTATATATAGTATACATAAAGGTTCAATGAGAAATAAACATCCTAAGAGAAACCAAATAGGACATATTTATTTTAGCTCAGAAAACTCACTAAATTTCTTAAAAAACAACTTAATTATTTCTAATAAACCTCTTGGGGATAAATACTTTGGTTATAGACATAAAAAACACTTAACTAAATTAGTAAAAATAGATAGCTCTACTAACAGAGGTTATATAATAAAACATAAAACTTTTTTCAATTTTCCTCGTAAGAAAACTGAAAAAAAATTATTCCTCTATACTTTAGGTATAGATAGCATATTAAGTGATGTTACAAAATTAACTCACAAATTATATATACGTCGTGGGTTTTCAATAAAACTGGCTTTTAGGGTTTCTTCCTTTAAAGAAGTAGCTCTAGAAAAAACTAAGGGATTGTATTTATCAACATTAGCGAATATTACTAAAAATTTTCAAATTGGAATCACTATGCCTTTATTTATTCCTGATAGATTTGAATTTAAAAATTATGAAATAAGTAATTCTTCTACTTATGAAATAAACTCTTTTTATACATTTCCTTTATACTTTGATAAGAAAATTGAACCATTTGTTGGCTTAGCACTAAACTTTTATAACTATAAGCAAAATAATGATAAAATAAATGAATTTTGTAGTATTTCTCCTTCTTTAGGTATCGATTATAATATTTTCACTTTTAAGTACTTTAATTTAAAAGGATTTTTTCAATTAACTTATGATTATTTATTAAAAAAAGAATTTTCTAACAAATTTTATGATTATAACTTTAATGTCGGGTTAAAATTTGAATTGTAATAATAACATCAAGTCGATTTTTTTCCATTTTATAACTATTGTTTTCACGTTAAAACTCCACCTCACCATCATTTAAAACTAGCTCTTGATGATCATTTTCAAGAGCTTCATTTTCATTTACAATAACCCCGTTATAAATATTATACTTCAATTCATTTAAAGCTTGGTTTTGATAACGGTTTTTATCAGCATACACAAAGTTGTGTTTGTAATCATCAAATTTTTCTGTAAATAATACAATATCTGCATCATATTGAGACTTTGTACCTCCTCTCATTTTACCATCAGATGTTTGCTGAAATATTACAATAAAGAGTTTACCATCATACTTTTTACGCAAATCTTTATCTACTTCAAACCCTTTTTCTAGTTCCTGCATTTTAGCAAAACTATCAATGATAATTACATCATTGTTTCGTATTACCTGGTCTAAATCTGAACTACTTCCAATTTCAGGGTTTTCAATATTATTTAGTGCTACATTGTTTATGTAATCGTTTACTTTATTCCAGTATAAAGTACTTTCAGGGTGCTCTTCAATACTAGCATGCCCAACCTTGTAATTTTGTGCAAAGGCATTCATAAAGCGAAAAGCACATCTAGTCTTCATGGATCCTTGTCCACCAGTAAGGGTAATTACCACACTCTCTTTTTCTTTCCTTTCTATCTTCCCTAAAAAACTAGCAATTGCTGTATCTGAAATCGTGTAGTATTCTTGAACCTTGTTTTTGCGTTCTTCTCGTTTACTGGCCAAAGAACTTCTTCGGGTTGGACCAGGAATAATTTCTTTTACTGCAGGTATTGTTTCAATTACGGTTTCTATTTCTTCACATGGTATTTCCGTTTTTTCTTCTACAACAATATTTTGAATAGCAACCGCTGGAGTATTTAATGAAGGAGCTGTTTCTTTCTTTTGTGGCTTTTGGTAATTATAGAGCTTACTTTTTTTACTAATGTATAAATCTAGTCCCTGGTTAATCCATTTTTTATATAAGCTTGAAGTACCATTGATACTGGTAATTTTAGTAAGCTTTAATTCTTTAGAGATATGTATTGCAACTAGTAAAGATTTTTTACTCGTTTCTTTAATCTCAGTTAATACAACATAGCCTGAAGTTTTACCTTTAAAAATAGCCAGTGGATTATTCATAGAATCTGGTAGATCTATTAAATGGTTCCAGCTTATGGTATTCTTAGAAGTTTCTTTTATGATTGTACGTAAAGTCTTCCCATCAAAAGAGATAATAAAGTTCTCAATGTGTTTTTTTAGGATCCCATTTGGAGTTCCTAAAATAAAAATAGTGTCATTGGTATAGCCTTTTTTTGAAGCTTCCAACAGCTGCTTATTAAATGCGATAGTTTCCGATTTTTTAGAAATACCATTTAACGCCAGGACTAATTGTTTGGGCTTCTCTTTTGGTTTTGGTTTTGGTTTTTGAGTTGTAACCTCCTTTTTTAATTCTTCATAAAACTTTGGTTCTCCTTCACTATTTACTTGTAATAGATAGTCAACTGCTTTTTGCGCTTTGGTTGCGCTTCGCATAAGTAACGTATTGTCTTTTTGCATTAAAGAGATGGCCAATAACCAGTTTTTAATATACTTTTCATGATCGCCATGGGTATGCCATAAAATACCAGCCTGCGCCGATAGAAAAACAGATCCGAATTCTGCAATTAATTCTTCTTTTGCATACTTCACTGATCCAAACTTATGTCCTAGTTCTCGATCTAATCTATTGATGTGCCCTGTTGAATGAATTAGTTCATGGAATAGTACACGGTAATAATCATTCGCAGAATCAAAAGATTCAAATTTAGGCATGTACACTGCATCTTCATTGGAAGTATAATAAGCACTATTTCCCTGGTGTTTGATACTTATTTTTGGCGTAGGTAAGTTTTTAATGATTAGTTCCGCTAGTGTGTTCTTTGTATCATCGTGTCTTGCTTTACTAGGTTGTACATATCCAAGCTTTGCTTTTTCTAATGCTGATAAATTCTTTAATCCAAAATCAATACCTTCAATATCTACTGCATTAAAAACCTTGTAGTATTTCAAAATAGGAATCACCTTAACTAGTAAATCAAATTGGTTTGCATTGTAGCCTTTTGATTTTAAAAAAGTGATCATCTTTTGTTTTTTATAAGTAGAGAAACTTTGCTTTTTATCCTGGTTACTAAAGGTGAATAGTCGAGTGAAATAAATAACTTCTAACCCCCTACTTTTAGGTTTTACTTTTCCTTTTAACTCTTGAACTTGTTTGAAGGTTAGAAAATAAGGACTCTTAAACCCTGCATAGGGATTCCCATTTTTTAGCAGTAGAATATTAACGCCTCGGTATGCTTTTTTAGTAGAATAGTTATGAGGGATTAAATACCCTCCAGAGGCAAGAAAGCTTTCATCCCAAGGCATTGAAGGATTTCCTTTAGCTTTCTCCACTCCTTTGATCACCTTTTCAGTGATCATCTTATAAACCTGTTCTGGAGTAACAGGTTTTCCAAGTCCTGTAGCAAGCTCTGAATCATCCGCTTCTATATAATCAAGTCCTGCCAAAAACTCCATTGGCACGAGCTCCTTTTTAACAGCCGTTCGTTTCTTTTTTATAGGTACCTGGTTCTTTGTCTTTTTTACAAAAATTCGAAATAGTTCAACACTTGGATTGTCCTTTAGTATTTTAGAAATTCTTGAAACAACGCTTCTGTTATTTTCTTTTCTAGCCTGTTCTAACAAAGAAATTAAATAGGTTCTTTCAACTTCTTTGTTGTGTAGTTCTTCAAACTTTTTCGTTGTTATCATTAATCATTCGAATTTTTATAGATAAAGTAACCTGCAATTGCTATTCCCAGTACACCTAGCACAATCGCTACATTCTTTTTTTTTTAACCTCAATACCAAACTTTCTTCCTAAAGCCACTACTCTACCTGTCCAACTCTTACCGAAATATTGAAAATCTGATAAGCGTTTGTAATAGGCCAATCGTTCCTGGGCAATTCTTTCAAAGAGCTTTGTTTCATTTACAGAATTTATTGCCTCAATGCTTTTAAAACCAATAGCGCCATCAACTGTCAAACTCTTACCAAAATATCTGTTTAAGACTCTTTGAACTATTTTAGCCGTTACTCTAGGGTTTGCGTTTATGGCGTGATCTGCAATTACTTCAGCTACGGCCTGACTTTCTATTTCGTCAGCTCGTACCTTGTCCCAAAATTCATTTTTAAAAAGTACATGAGCTTCTAGCTTGGTAATACTCCTCATATCTTGTTCAGTGGGAGGTTGACCTATTACCTTTTCATAAAACCTTGCTGAAATACCATGATTAGTACCTACTAATTGTTTTAATGAGTTATAGTTTCCTTTATCTTTCTCTAATTTTTGATACTCTCCTTCGGCCTGGTCTAAAGAGGCTTTAAAATATTCATAGCGTGCCATTTCTTTTTAAAATTTTATGGTTTTTGTAAATCCTAGCCCTGTGATATCAAGTTCAAAAGCTAACTTCTTGGCGATTGCTTCTTTGTTATTCTTTTTAAGCTCACTTAATAATAATTGGGCTCCAGTTATGATTGGGATTTTAATATGGGCTGGTGGTAAGTCAAAAGATCCACCACTAGGAAGATCTATTTTGTGGGTATTCAAATTAGAAAAAGCAAGTAGCTTTCCACTTGACTTTTCATACACTCGGATCACTTTTGCTTTTATAAACCCTGTGTTGATCGTTAAATCTTCACTGGTTGGGTTGATCAATTGAATGCCAATATCTACTCCTATTTCTTTAAAAGAAAGACGAAGGTTTTTTACACTTGATATTTTAAACTGTAGCTTATCAATAACCTTTTCTATTTGTGCTTTCTTTTTTATGGTAAAAGAAGTTAAGGACACCAAAGCTATTCCAGCGCCTACAAACAAAAGTGTACGACTCTTCATCTTATATCACTTTTAGTTTTGATAAAAGATAAACGCCCACGATACAAATTATAAATACTAGCCAGCTCCAAAAAGGAATACGGTACCGTATTTTTAGCACCTCTTTTTCTTTAACTATTACCTTGGTTTGTATCTTAACAATTGTATCTTGTTTTTTTATCAGGACATCTGCTGTCTTTCCGATTTTGCTCCTAATCTCAAAGCCCTTCGCTTTTTTATTATACTCAATATTATAACTATTAGCACCACTTCTTTTATAGGTTTTAAAATTGGCAAAAAGGGTAGCCAGTAAACTATCTACTTTTTTATCTCCAGCTGACACCGGTAAAAACACCAGGTCATTAATAGACTGGTTCACCGTTTTAATATTTTCGCTTTTATGAACGACTTTAAGCGTGTCTTTTTCAACTTTAGCAGTTTTTACTAACTCTCTCTTAACTGAACCACATCCAATAATCATTAAAAAGACAAGGACTGTATACATGTTTTTTTTAAGCATTTTCAAATGATTTAAGTTTTTGCTCATATTTAGAGAGCATTTTATCTTGTCCCTCAATTATGTTTCGCAGTTTTTTATTTATCTCCTTGACCTTGGTTAAATGACTTTCTATAAATGCAAAACGATCTTCATAATCTTTCTTTAAGTTTTCCAACATCTCTGTTTTCATCTCAAACTCCATTTCATAGGTTTCAAGCTTCTTTTTATAGGCTAGAAACTCTACTTCTTTAGCAGTTGTTTTGCGTGTTTTCCAACCCAAAAAGAAAATGACAATAGCACCTATCGTATTTACAATAGCCTGCCAGTTCTCTTTAACAAAAACAGCCATTAACTTGTTTTCTTTACTGGTTTCTTTTTGTCATCTGCCGTTGCATAGGCAATTCCAAACACTGCCAATAAACCCAAACCTATAAGAGCATTGTTTGTTTTCTTCTTAGGGCTTGAAGTAATTTCAACACCTTCTAACTCCTCAGAGTTTTCATGTAGAGTTGTTCTCGCTTTTAAATTGATTGCTTTAATCAAAATAGTCTTGTAACCGATATGCGTTATTTTTAACTCATCTTCTGGTTCTGCAAGAATGGAAAAAGCTCCGTTTGGATTTAAAGTACCAGCTTCGCCATTAGTTGTGTTTTGAACATGTACCGTTTGTGCTGGAAAATGTTCTCCTGTTACACTATCGATTATTTGTGAGCTTGCAATTCTTCTTCTTTTTGTCATTGGTGCTTTTTTTATTGCGTATTTAATAGTTTGACTATTTAAGGAGCATCCACATTGCTTTTCTGTTCTGCTTAAATTTGTATCAAACTCCTCTGTACTGGTACTTACTTTTGTAGGACATGCCATGCCTGCGAGTCCGTAGATTGGTAAATTGGTTTCTTTTTTCATCAGTTTTATTTTTTAATACCCCTTTCTTAGAATGGGATATTTGCTGTTTTAAATCGTCCTTCTATCTTTCTATACAAACTTCCATTTAACCAACCAGGTACTTCTTCTTTTAACCAGTAGGTTAAATCATAAGCTCTCGATAATTTTTTACCTGTATAAGAAGTTGGTGTTCCTCCCATTGCTCGTTTTCTAAAACCAAATGCTTTATGAACTAATCGCAGGTCATCCCCTGTTTTGATAGTATCAAACACCTGGTTAATTTTTCCTTTATCTGAAGAAGGACTTCCAAAAAGAATCGTATAGTTAAAAGCATCTAATAACGATTTTGCCAATACTTCAGCCTGGGCTTTTGTAATGGTTACATTTTTAGGATCAACAACTAGCTCCGTTTTTATAGTATCTACTTCTGGATTCTCTAAAATATCTCCTACAGCCTCCGCTCCTTTGTAGATTCCTCTATAGATTTTATACCCGAAATAGCCTACTATAATAGCCCCACCGAGATACAATAACTGCTTTTGATTCTTCTCTATAAAAGCACCGGTTTCTTTGACTGCTTTTTTTGCGTTTTCTTTAGTAGCAACTTTCCCAACTCTTTTCGACACACTGCTTTTCCTTTTCATAGCAAATCAATTATTTCAAGAATCCTTTCACTGCTCCGTATTTTAATGGGCATGAAAAGTAGGCCAATGCCTTAGGTTCTTGCGCTAGTTCAGCCAATCGTATTAGTACCTTATCTGGTAAGGTTTCTAGCTTTTTTATTGCTTCTTTTTTATTCTGAATCTTCATGATTTTCTTTCTTTTCTATTAATGCTAGTACGCTATCTACAAAGTTTTTATTCCAATTAGACAGTAAATAATTAAACAGGCCTATCTGCTGATCGGTGATGCTTTCTGATTGTATTTTTTCAAGAAAGCCTTGTTTTGTAGGAGATAGTGTTAGGTTTGGATTTCCTAATTGAGCTGGCACTTGGTTTTTAGATTGTACCACCTCTAGTACTTTAGGAATAATACCACCTAAGGCTTCCATTGTTTTATCAAACGCAGGACTTTCATGCCATCCTTTAACATCCATCTTCACACGCTCAATTCGTAATTCTTCACGATCCTTGGAAGTGGCTAATTGAATTTCTAAAGAGTTGTTCTTTTCTCGTAAGCCTCTATTATCAGAGCGTAGGTTTTTTAAATCTTCCTCTAAATCACTAAGTCTCTTTTTATAATCATTTACCCGATCTGCATCTACCATCTTATTCATAAACTCAGGGGCTCCTAAAAAGTTCATCCCTCCTTGTGGTACCATTTGAGGTGTGGGTGTGCTATAATGATTCATAGTAGGTGATTTAGATTCCATGTTTTCTGCTGTTAAATTCTCCGTTAGTTGTGCTACCGTATGATAGGTGGTTTTGTTATCCCTGGTGTACATTTTAAGTAAGGTAAATTGTACATTTTCTTTAAATCCTTTTACTGGTAGTTCTTCCAAAAAAGCAGGTAGTGTAGCGTATTTCTGTTCAATATCATTCTTGGTAAAAGCAAAACGACGAGTTCCTGATTTTTTAGCCAGCTTTATGCCATTACACGCTACTTTTATAGCATGCACTGCATTAGAACTGGTACCATTTAAATGCGCTTTTAATACCTCTACTAGCTTTTGATTATTGAACATATAAATACCTTACGATTGCTTGTTTTTGGGATTGACTGGGTTTTAAATTGGTCTGTTCTTGGAATTCGAACTTTAAGATTCCGTTTGTGATCGGGATAGTACTTTCAAGAACAAAACAAGAATGATCAGCTCTTATAATTTGACCGGATCCATCTTTTAAAACAAGTGGAACACTCTCTACTGGCACAAACACTTCTAACCGGTACACTCCACAACCTTTATTTACTTTTGAAATATTGATCTCAAAGTTCTTGCTATATGGAACAGCCACGTAGAATGCTTTTTTACTTACACTCACAATCTTCTTGTTCTATTAAAAAAATAAACTCTCCACATACAGGCATCTTTCCAAGGGTATGCCAATCGATACGAATCGTTTCGTCATTGGATAAGAAGTCTATTTTTTTGAAGCCTTCAATATAGCCTCCTGCTTTATGGTGGTAATCTCTAATATCCGTTTCTCTAGTAATCTCTATTCCTTTTGAGTCAGTAATACTGATATCGGTATTCGACCACATAAAAGGCAATGCAACACTACTTGGAGTACTAGGAGGACCTGAAGGGGCTCCACCTGAAAATGGATATTCATTAAAATAGACTCCTGTACATCTTCCTGCTGGCAGAGAATCTATGACATGATTTTTAAGATAAGGTTTGAAGGGATCTCCACCCGTAACAACAATATCTTCTGGTGTTAACAGAACCTCATTTATCTTAGTTCTATGGTATATTTTTTTCATGGTAAAAAGATTAGAAAACCATGCACAAACTTTATTTTTTGTGCATAGTTTTTAAATTAATACTGGCTCTAATTATCTTTTGATATAGGTCTCAAAACCTCTAAAGATGGTAGATACATGAATCGATTTACCAGCATCTAAAGTAGGAGGAGTAACATCATCTGGAAACTCAATTTCTAATTCTACTGCATGCTTATCTAAGATCAACGAGTAGGCTCCTAAATCTCTGTAGTTTCCATCGAATCCTTCTGCTCCATTTAAAATAGAAGTAATTGGTAACTTAATTAAAACTTCATCATTTTGCTTCAACGTTAAGTTTGCATAGTTAAAGGCTGGAGGTAATACGTTTTTAGTGAAGTCTACTGAATGAGATGGCTTATTTTTATCGCCGATAGCAATATGAATCGCCACTCCATCAATAACAGCTATTCTACCATCTTCTAATTTGTTCCCATCAAAATTAGTCGTCCCCGTTAAACGTACTGAAGATCCTTTTAGTAAAGCAACTTTCCCACCTCCTACAGTAATTTCTTTATTTGCATACAATTCTGTAGGCATTAATTTCATAGATCCAATATTCCAATCGTATCTCTTTTTTGATTTCTTATTGTTTAAGAATCCTTGAACTCTTAAAAACTCTTCCTTGTTTGATAATAAATTTACCATCTCTCTTTTTTTAATTTTTAAATGATTATTGTTTTTGTTACTTATGCTGAGAACTCCTCTACTGGTTCAAAAGAGATATCCTCTACATACTGATCTGGTATAAAATCATAGCCTGATAAAAATTGCTGATTCCCTAAGTGTATTGGGTTGTCCCAATCTCCTGAGGGACTTCCTAAAGCAGTTTTAAAGAGCCCGCCTTCTTTTACATTTTCTCCTAAGGCTTCTTTTATCCAGTAGCCTGCCTGAGTAACCACCGTACCTAAAGCCATATCTTTTACCACCGATTTCCCTAAAGACTTTCTATCTAGTACTGAGGCTCCTAAAAGTCCTACTAACACTAATGAGCCTCGTTTTAAATGGTTGTTTTTAATTGGCAATTTTTCTGCAATAACTCTAGAGGCCATTCCTCCGGTTGTCATTGAAAATGAACTTAACAACGTGTTTTTTAATTCTTGTTTTGTCATGATTTTTACTTTTTCTTTTTGTTTGTTATCATATATACAATGGTTCCTAATGCAAGGGTTCCAACACCAATACCTACATATAAAAGGGTTTTGTCTTTTTTCTCTTTAGGGGTATTGTTATTCACCATTTGTGCCTGCATCATGGTCATTAAAGAGTTCACCGTGGTTTGTTGCGCTTTTGCTTGTTCCTCTAATTTTGAGATAAGCATAGGCGTAATATTTTCCTTTTGACCTCCTGATCCTTGGACATATACATTCTTACCATTTTTAGCGGCCTCTATCTGTGCCCAGGTAGCGCCTCCTTTTAAGAGTGTTCCTAATAATCCGTTTAGCGTGATGTTTGAAAAAAAGCCTCCTCCACTACTGGAACTACTAGAGTCACTGGAACTACCTGAACTACTACTTGAACCACCTCCAAAATCAAAGTCGGGGATATCAATAGAAATTCCTGTGCCTCCATTAAATCCTGTATCTCCTCCTCCAAAGCTTGGGGTTCCAATATCAAAGCCTCCAAGCCCCGAATCTTCGCCCATCATCATATATGTTTTTAAAATGCTCATATCAATCTTTCTTTTTTAAGCAACAACTGCCTTGGTTCTTTTTGTTTTCTTATTATTCTTCACATAGACAATTGCCCCTACAACGGCTATTACTCCTATAATTAGAGGTGCATTTTCTGTTACTTTCCCTACAATACTTGCCTTTTTTGCTTTTGATTTCTCCTGTGTAGTAGTAGCTAAGTTTTGTTGCTGGTTATCTCGTTTGGCTTTGTAAACTTCAATCTTGACTTTAATCGTTTTTATTTCTTGTTTGATTAAAGCTAGCTTTTGCTGGTTCTCCTTGATAAGCACAGAAGCTTCTTTGATACCTTCAGTTTGTTGCTTTTCTAACAGTTCAAAGGCCCCTTTGATTTCTCCTAAGGCTTTTTCTGCTACACTTAATGATTCTTCTGCTTTTTTTCGACGACTAACCGCGCCATTACACCAAGCTCCGAGTCCTAATGCTAAAGAGATCTCTCGTTCTTGTTCTAAATTTCTTCGCTCTTCTTTTAACTCACGATCTAATCTTCGTACTTCTTCTTTCTGACTTTCCCACTCCGCTTGCTGTGGACCAATTTTTAAGGCATCCATCTTGCGTTTCCACTCCGCTTGTTGTCCCCAGGTTCCTCTTGACTTTCTAACTAAATCATCTGCTATTTTATTAGAGGGACAAAAACCGTCAAACCATCCCGATAATCCTGTTTGTGGACTTACTGTATCAAATTCTTCATATCTCATAACTTATTCTTTTTCAATCTATATGTATTGCAAACAAAAAAGCTACTACAGAGATTCCTACCCCTAATTGTATTTTGTCTTTTTTGCGTTTTTTTGCTAGCCTATTTTCTTCTACTACTTTTCCAAAACGTTCTTTATAATCTCTTAAAGCAAGTTCATTGGCTGTTTTTATACTCTGAGCTTCTTCTTTTAAAAAAGTCGTGTACTTATTATCATAGTTTAGCCAAATCTTATACATCGCTAACTGTATAGGCTGTTCTTTGAAGTATAGAAACTCTCCTCCTAAATGTATTTTTTCACGGAGCTCTTTTACTTTAGCCAGTAGTGGGGTAATTTCTTTTTTATAGGCTACTTCCCTTCCATCTGAGTAGGTAACTCGTAAATGATTGAGGTTTTTTAATATCCATTTCTCTGGATTGGCTTCAAACGGAAAAATTGGGGCGATGCCATACTCATTTCCATTTTCTCTAATAACAATATATCGGTACTCTCCTAGTATTGGATTGGTGTTGTTCTCTACAACAAAGTAAAATGTACGTTCGCTTACACTTGCCTGTTTTACAAACTCCTCTACTTTATAGTTTGGATATTGTTTTTTAAATTCTAAAAAGAAATTATTAAAGACCGTTTTTAGTCTCTGTGAAAACTTTAAGGCTTTCGCTAGTGATTCTCCATCACAATGTTCATAGGTAGAAAAAGCAGCTTCATTTCTTAAATGGTAGATTCCTAAATCTATTTCTTTAAATACTTCATTAAATAAATGCTGGGTTCGAGCTCGGTTTCTAAAAACAATAGCCTCGCCTAACTGATCTACTTTCTTCTGTAGTTTTCCGCGTAAATCTCGATCTAATTTTAAAGCTACTACTGCTGGATCATACACAGATCCGCCACAAGATTCCATTTCAGTAATCAGCTCTTTAATTCCGTAATTGATTAAAGGTTTTAACGTATCGATTGCCTTATTAATTACCTGTGCCCAAACTCCTAATCCCCCTGGTGCTTCAGCTGAAACAAATACATCGTCTTTTTTATAAAAAACAACTTCTTTGGTGGTACCTAAAGTTCCATCAATAGTATAATATCCACCTTTTAAAGAATTGGTTTTTTGATTTTTGGGAACTACAACATATACATGACTATAACCCTCACCTTCATTTTGCGCTACTCTTCTAAAATAATGTGAGATTCCACGATTAAGTAGAATCGTACTTGCCAGTATGCTATAACTTTTACAGTCAATTCCTTCTTCTCTTGTAGCCCAAGCACAGGCAGGACTTCGTAACTGCTGATCAAATCCATCTATTTTATATTGAAAATGATGGTACAAAAATGAATGTACTTCATTACATAATACAGGAAGCGAAAAGCTTTTAAAGATTGTTGACGTAAGCTTTTGAGTATGGCTTTGGTATTCTTTTGCCCAAAAAACCATATTATCAATCGCCTTTTTGGTGTCTCCTGTAGTTAATAACTGACTATCACAAGTACTTAAAGGCATTAAGTTTTCATACTCAACGCCTTTTTTTAGACTTCTATTCAAGATCGTATTTATTGTTGCTGGATTCACCTTTAGTAGTGCTTTGGACTGCAATAATAAATCAAGAAATCATACACCAATAAAGTTACACGAAGCTTGCTAACTTTAACTAAATCTATAGTAAGTTACTATAAGTTAACCCACCTTTTAGTAAGGTATCTATTAAATTAAATCATATAATTTAAAAAATGCGCGTACCTCTGAGGGCCTCAATAACTTTTTATATCTAGCCACTTCTAAAGGAATACCTCTTTGTTTTGAAATTATCTCATTAATAGTTACCCTAGCCTCATTTATTGGTATAAATGTGTGCTTTCCTATTAATTTCTTTTTGCTTGTTATAGCCTCCATAAAATATTTGAAATAGGGTGTTTAATTTAATAGGGAATTAGGCTCTTTGCCATGAAAAAAGCTCATAGGTATGCGTTATTGCGTTATTTGCGTCGTAATGATATGCTTTTAATGGGTGCGGTACATTTGTAGTATTTCCTGACATTAAAATATGAGATATTTTAGTGGGATCTGTAGACAGGTAATAATATGAAAGGGTTACGCGTATAAAAAAGGCCGTAAACTGACAGTAGTATTCTATTCTTTGAAGTTTTCCGTTTGCATCTTTTAGCTCCCCTCCTCCATCACTGTCTTTTAACTGAACAAAATTTAAAAGCTTTTCATAGGTGTTTGCATCGTTGAATACTTTCCAATAGGGATCACTCTCTTTTGGATCGGTAACTTTTGGTGTGCTTTCTACTTTTCCGCTTATCGTAATAGTATCCTTAACTTTTAATAAGACATCTGATACACTACCTCTAAATTTAGTATCGTTTATATGGGTAATTCTACTGGCTAAAACAGAGATTCCTTCTTTGTCACTTTTGTAATTAAGTGTGTCGTTTATTAAAATTGCATTTTCATTTCTTGGATGCCTGTGAATAAAGGCAAATGGTAAAATACTTTGTACTCCTATCTCATCTGAAATTACAATGTTACCGTTGGTTTCTTGTGCTATTTTCATCTTTTTTTGTTTTACTAATTATTTACTTAAATTTTTGGCATAAAAAAACACCTTAAAAAGGTGTTTGTGGTAAGCTTAACTCCATAACATACTAGTAAAAAAACTCTTTAACTATATTTCTATTTCATATTTATCATCAAAGAAATTAAAACTACTATTAAACCATTTGTTTAAATATTTACTAGTTGAAGTGTTATCTATAAATTCATCAATAAGTTTTCGTTGACTCTTTTTATTTAATTTCTCCCAAAATAATGGTGAAAAAAAAGTGTTTTCACAATTTGCTATTATTAAAGAAGTAATTGCTCTTTCTAGTTTTAGATCATTTAAGTTTTCTAATTCATTTAAAAGCTTTGATGATTTTTTTTCTAAAGGAAATATTCCAATTATAGCCGTTGTATGTTTTATATCAGGAAGTAATGTTATTATAGGGTTTTCATAAGGAATATTTGCATCCTCGTGGTTATTCATTGGACTTCCTTTGTAAGTTACTTTAGGGCTCATTTGAGAAGAAACAGCAAATGGGTATAAACCCTCTTTTTGATAAACAAGATATTCTAATTTAGAATAAGTTTTAGACTCCAAAATATCATCAAGAATTTGCTTTTTAGAATTCAGCTCTTCTAAAGCAATTTTGCAATCATGTTCCATTTTTGACCTCATAAATTGGCTGAATCCACTTTTCGAATTAAATTCAGACTTCTCGAATTCTTCGCTCCAAAGATTTAATTCTTCTTTTTTCTTATGATATGAATGTGCAAAAGATCTGTATGTATGCAAGAACAAGTGTTTCTCTTTGTCTATATCAGTTTCAAAGTTTTCAATATCAGAAAATAAAGATGAATCATGGAAATCACAAAATCCATAAAAAGTAGAAGCAACTTTTTTTCCAAGTGGAACTAAAGTTTCAATTACTGATTTTTCACTAGATTTAAAATTTGTAAATGTATAAACTGATAAATTTCCATTAACCTCAGATTCAATTAATGATATTTTTCCATTTCTTTGAATACTGTGTGCTTGTTTAATTTTCCCATTACATTCTTGATGATTGGAGTGAAAGCACTCTTTTATTTTACCGAGTTTTTTAAATTTCGGGATTTTTCTATTAAATTTTTCTATGTCCAAAGTAATTGTAGTTAACAATCGAGTATATGTAACATTACAAATATTCCAATTATTTTTATTACAAATTTAATTGATTTCTCATCAATTAAAAATTTACTTACCACAATTATGTCAAAGAACTTTTCCGTTTTTTAGGTATCGAATAACCTACAGTTATTTATTTCTCTTTACTTTTTATTATTTCACATCTACATAGTTTACCACTCATCGACACTAATTTTCCTTTCATCAAATACTCAAATTATTTACTTTAATCTTAAAGTATATTTACTGTATAGTTTAAAATTTGATTTTTCATTTTTAGTAAATAGTTTGGTTAGTTAGAAGAAAAGAGGTATTCCACGGGGGGCTACTTCTTTTCTTTTTTACTATTCTATAAATAATGATTGCTTATGATTAATTCTTTGATGAATAGACAACCCTAAATAATAATTTTCTTCAAATGGGAAGATGTACCACAAAACAGAATCTTCTATATAATGATCATCTTTTATTAATTTTATTCTTAGCTCATTTTGCTCATTGTACCTCATAATTATGTATCATTTAAACCCTATCCGAGTATTTAGTATTTTGAAACAGTTTTGTGAACTTTGTTTTTACAATCAGAACAATACAATGCTGTTTTCTCATAAATATCAAAAGCATCAATTACAATCAATGATGTATTTTTATGTTTACACCTTTTGAAGAATCTGCTTATATTTATTAATTTGATCATTATATATGTTTAGTAAATCGTTTCTGCTTTCTACCTTTTGAACAACCTTTAATAAAGATTGTTTTTGCTTTATTAATCGGTTAATTTTTCGCTTTAATCTATTTCGTTGACTCATTATTCTTTTTGTAAAAAACCGTGTATAATTCATCTATTTTCTTGTACACTTCTTTTTCATTATACTTTTTGGTTCCAATAATTTCATCACCATTTTTACTCACAACTATTTTTAATATTGATCCATCACTCATTAGAGGATGAGGGAATATTTTAACCCCATTATTCCAACACCAACGCATAGCATTAAAATTCAACTCCATCTGTATCAATATTAGAAATTGCGTTTTCTTGCGTTTTTTGCGTTTCTTCAAAATCACGACGTATGTAAAAGCATTCTTTCTTAGTTCTCTTTTGAGTACCAGGAATACTTACATTTACCATTATTCTACCTTGTGAGTTTCTATATTCTTTCGGGTTAAATACATATCCGTTAAGCTTACAGTACTTATCCATTGCCTTTTTAAATTTCCCAATACCTAAAGCAGATTTATTACCTACACTTTCTTTATAAGCATCATATAATTCTTGTTTTCTTATGTTCTTATTAAAACTATCTTCTTCAGAGAAATAATCTTCAGCCCACTCTATGCAATTATCTCCTATTTGCGCTTTTAAATTGTTTCTAGTAATATTATCCATAGGGGCTTTAAACTCATTATGAATATTTGATAAATACAGTTGACAGCATTGGATTAAGAAATTGTAAAAGTTGTTCCATTTATCAGAATTCCAATCTTGAAAAAGTGAGTACCCAAAATCATCAGAAACTTTTCGTTCTTGCTTAAATTTATCGGTTAAAGAATGGTAGTAATCACCAAAAGAAACAAAAAATAAACGCCTTAAATCAGAACCTCTATTTTTATTTAAGCCATAATTAAAAGTACCTACAAACTTTGGAGCATCTTTATAAGATATTGTAAACCCTTGTCTGTTCTTAGGGTTCACATCAATTTCACCAGTTACTTTATTGTAGAAAAAATCAAAGCCTAAACTTTTTGCTCCATCTTCAATAGAAATTAAATCATGTTCCGATTGTAAACCTCCTAATAAGTGATTGTCTTTATCTAATGATTTGTTTTTTCCATCTATAGTAAAAATGTTAGATACTTCTTTTAGACCTCTAACCATTAAACTTTTTCCAGTTCCTCCATTAGCATCATCATCACTAATTTTCACTGTATCATCCATTATATAAATGAACTTTGCAAAATCTTCACGTTTGTATTTATGTAAGAGATAGCCAATAGCAAAGCATTTATTTAAAAAATGCTTCTCCTGTGTTATTTGCTCTTCTTCGGTTAAACTGCTACCGTTAAGTGTAAATGGATTTGCTTTTCTATAGTTCTCCTGGTCCTCTTTAGTATTAAAAGCTTCTTCTATTTCTTTGCGCCAAAAAACACGGCTTCCATTAATTAAATACGCCATGTAATCACATGAAGTGTTAAGTATCTTTACTCTATCATTTCCGTTTGCATCTTTATAGTATTCAAAAAATGAATCCTTTTTAGTAAAATTGTTTTGAACTATTTTATGAGACCATACATGATTGTTATTTGCGTTTTGCGTTGAAAACGCAATTGTATTAGCAGATACATTTACAATACCATTGTTAAAATAAAAGAGCTGTGATTTTTCAGTATAACTAGAAAAATCTAACGCAATTCTATCAATAGTTTTTAATTCATTGGGAGTAAAAGAGCGAGATCTTTTTATTAGGTTTATTTTTTCTAAATCAACACCTTTTTCTTTTATATAGTCAATACAAAATGATCTAATTTCTGAAGCTTCTGGAACCGATACTTTATAGCCATCTAACTTTACTAAATACGAAGTATCTTCATTTGTTTTTTCTTGAAAAGATATGTTTGACTTGTATGAATAATAATTATTTGTATTTAAAAAATAATGAAAATTCGCGAGATTAATTTTTGGTCTATTCTGATCATTCTTATCAAAGAAGTTACACTTTAAAGCTACTTTTAATAAGTTTTTAAATTGCCTTACAATAGCCTCTTTATCTGCCTTAGAATAGTATTTTAACCAATCTCTGAAATCTTTTCCTTTTTCTCCTAATTTTGAAACTGGCAACCATATAGTTTTTAAGTTCCAGTATTTATTAGATAATTTATGTGCATACTTTTTACCAGCTGAATCAACATCAGGTAAATTGTAAAAGTTTTTGCATAGTTTATTTATACGTTGGTATTGGTTATAGCTTAATTGCGCTCCTTCACTATTTAACCATATTGGATAAAATTCGTTAGATAAAGAAGCCACATTTAAACCATCTGAACCTCCTGAGCATATAATTATATTTTTAACCTGTAGCTCTTCAAGTTCTTTTTGTAAAGCCTCACGTTCAGTCTTGTTTTCTGCTTTATAAAGAAGCTCATGTAATTTTATTATTTGATCTTCTTCTACTTCATTTAATATACGATCTAATCCAAGTATATATTCATCATCTTTACTACCTAAATACCCGTGTTTAAAATTAACCGTTTTACCTTCTTTGTTTTGCTTTTTATACTCTAATGGCTTGTATGTTTTAGCCCATTTTTCAATATCATTTGAATAACAAAATATAGGATAGTTTTCTGTTGACTTAACTGTCATTAACTTGCCTTCTTTTGTTGTTACTTTCTGGTAATAATCAATTTCAAAAACGTTATATAATGAAGCTATTTCAGGAGTAACAAAACGACCAAAACTACTTGTATTTTTAAGCTCTTTGGTTACAATTTTAAAATAGTTTTTAGGTAGGTTTTCTTTATTTTCTTTGAAGTCAGTATTTGCAGAATAAACAACTTCATTAGCTGCAGTATTAAATTCAGAATACAATCTTTTTATAGCATCATAAAAAGGCAAGCCTGTTATTTTCATTACTAAGCTTATTGGATCATAACTTTCCCCACCAAAGTCTTTTACCACCCAATTATTGCCAGTATTAAATAAAACAGAACTTGCGCTTTTCTCCTCCCGTATTAAACTTGACTTAAATTTATGTTTTGTAGATACTTCGCAACCTTCACTTTCTGGAATGTATTTATGAATAATTTCTAAACCTCCATTTGTAGCCTTATATAAATCTACCTTATTAAACCTATAATTGTTCATATAAATATTGATTTACAAGCTAAAAAGCTGTTGGTTACTATTATTTGATATTTTGCCCTTTTTTACCATCATAACGTATGTTTTATGAATTTTTAAGTAATTCAAAAAACGCAATTGCGTTTTTTGCGTTTTATAATTAATGGCAGAAAAGAAAATGTTTTAGTTTATTCACAATATGAAAAAGGAAACTATCAAAGTTTAACTTTCATTTTCTGCCAATATGTATATGAACTTTATAAAAAAAAAGCAATCCAACGTATAAATAAAAAGGGCTTAATACTTACTACTAATTGGATTGCTAGGAATGAAAAACTAACCTCTACTAACTATATTTTTTGCACTCTATTTAAGCCCTACAATGCAATATTTTCTAACTTTATTTAGCTATATTTGTTTGTTGTTACAACACAAAATACGCAATAATATTTCATATACGCAATATTATTTCGTGTTATTTAATATTTTTTTTGGATGAGACTTAAAGAATTAAGAAAAAACAAGGGTGAAACACAGTCTGAATTAGCTGACATATTAAAGGTTAGTCTAAGAACAATACAGAATTATGAAAAGGGAAGTGTAACAATACCAAATGAGAAGTTAAAACAAATATCATTACATTATAATGTAACATTTTCAGATATATTTATTGAAAACAATGATAATTTTGACCTAAAACAAATTGATAGAAGATTAATTTCTAGTTTTATTACTAAGAACTGGGATTATATGATTGAGGACGATTTATTTAATGCAAATTTCAAAGCCAAGGCTGGAGAATGGGCTATATCAATAAAAAAAAATCAGAATTAATTATAAAGTATATTTAGAATATATACATTCAACTTGAAGAATAGACAAACCTTTAAAATGCTCTTTCAATTCTTCTTCATTCTTTTCAGCTTCTTTCTCTAATTCTTTTTTCAATGTTACTTTCACATCATCAGAAAAAAGACTTGAACTTTTTATCTTTTCTATGTAATTTTCTTTACTCATTGTCTAAAGCATTTTTTGCCAATTCTAACCTTTTCTCTTTAAATTCTTCTTTCTTATCTTGTTTAATAAACTCTCGCTCTTCAATTTCTATAAACATAAATGAAAATAGATTCTTAATAGTGTTTTGAAGCCTACCAACATCTGTAAAACGATATAGAGACATGAAATAAACAGAAAAAGAAATTAAAATTCCAGTTAGTATTGAAACTAAATAATAACTAAACTTAGATAAATCTTGGAAAGGTTGAAAAATCCAAAAAAGATAAAAACAAGCTATGATAATTAATGTAGAATGCAGCATTATGCTACCAAAATCTCTACTTCTAGCCAAAAAACTTCTCAAAAGATTAAATAAAGAATAAATGAAAACTCCTAAAACCCAACCAAATTCAGCTAAAAATTGTTGCAAATTGGTAAATCCAAAAACCCTATCATTTTCTTTAACTTTTAAAAGTTCTTTCCAGGCTTTATCTGTTGCAATTTTTTCTTTTAGATAATTATCATACTCAACAGAACCTTTACCATATTCTTTTAACGCTTTTAAAGCAATTGTTCTAGCTTTTTTCTTTTCTAAATGATTTTGTTTGGCAAACTTATAAGACTCGGTAACATCTGGTGAATATTCAAAAGCAAAAAAAGCGGTAGAACAAATTACCGCTATTATATATGGTATTATTTGTCTAGCCTTCCTCGTTATCGTCATCTCCTCCTTGTCCACCACCATTTGGGTTGACTGTTGTTTCTTTGTCGATGAGTTGGGTATTATTTCTTTCATTTTCTAATTCTTCTAAGGAATTATCTGTACAACTATTAAAAGATAATGCTCCTAAAACTAATGCAATTGCAAATACAACTTTTTTCATTTTACTTTTAAATTTAAATTATAAAGTAAAATTACTACCTAAATTTTAAAAGTCAGAAGACACCGTTTTAAGTTGTACTATTTTTTTAAACAATTTTTAAGCTACAGCAATATAATATAGCCTAACAAATTTAATGTTTTTTAGTCAAAATACATCTTATTTTAAGCAAACATAACCATATTTTTAGTAAAATAAACTAAGGGTTTTTCCTGTATAAAAACTAATGGTAAACCCTTAAGTTCATAAGGGTTTACCATTAGTTTTAAAATAGGGGTTTTTCCTTAGAACTTCTATTTTAGAACATATAATTTGTTCTTTTAAAAAAGTGTTCTCATTTCTGTACTCATGCATAAGAATTGAAAATATTGATGTTTATGAATAATTATTCAAGGTGAGAACAAAAAGTACAAAAATTAAAAAAACACAAAAAAAATGAAATCATTCAAACTACAAATTTTAATAATTGCATTAATTTTATCTCCTTGCCTATTATTTAGCCAAGATTTCTCTTCAGATTATATCGCATTAGCTGTTCCTGAACATTGGTATGGCAAAATATATCATGTAAATCCAATCACTAAAACAGTAAGTGTACAAAAGGTAGATACTTTACGTCACGATAAAACACTTTTAGATTCTTTTAATAATCTAGTTTCTAACGTAACTATTTATAATGTAAAAGGAGAAGGTGAGCTAAGTATTGTTGGTGCTGGAGTCTCTGTTAAAGGAGAAAACTACCAGGTTATCTATGATTTTTCACAAACTCAGACTGTAAAAAATAATGGAGGACAAAATTATAGTTCATTTTTGGTTGGAGTTAGCGTTAGAATGGTAGCTAAATTTCAAGCTTTAAAAGGAAAAATAAATTTATCAAGTCCATTTAGTCTTTCAGCAAATATTGAGAAAATAAAAGGTTCTTTAGAAGTACGTGTAAGTGGAATTGGTTCAAAAAAAATCAATGATATAATACCAACTACTTCTGATCTATCTCCATCATCTATAGCAACAGCACTTCAAGCAGTAGCAACAATAAAATCACATATTTATGATAATGAAACGATAATTACTCCTCAACTTTTAGCTTATAGTAAAGTTAATAAAGAAATCAGTAAAGAACTTGAAAAAGAAAACTCAAATAAACCAATAAGAGGAAAAAATTAAGAGGATATCGGTCATATATTATATGATTTTTAAAGACCACAATTTTGTTCTCATAAGAAATGTACTCAATATTGTTCTCTAAATTGTACTCTTTGTTTTTATACTATTAATATTACATTTATTCTTATTATAAGTAAATGAGTACATTGAGAATAAAATAAATAAAAACATTATCTTTGAGATGTAAACTTATATTATTATGTAATAAAATATAAAGTTTAAATAAATGAGGAAATCAAGGTTATTATTAAACACTACCCCAACATTTCCCCATTAAAAAAACTAAAACACTAACTAACAAGGAATTAACAAGTTGAAAATAATCCTGTCGAGGTCACAACAAAACCCTTAACTAACTAATAGTTAAGGGTTTTTAATTTTCACAAGTTATATTTTTCACACACCCAGCTTATAACAATACTGAAAAACTAATAAAATCAGTTAATAACTCTCCTTAGTAAACCATCAGTAGTTTACATCAATAACTACCTCTCACTAGTCTCCTTATTACTCAATATTTGTTTTCTTTACATTAAAAAATTGTTCTTATTTTTTTAACCTAACAAAATCATTAATAGCACTCTACATTTTGTATATTTATCGAAAATTGAAAACAAAATATCCTAAAAAAACAACATGAAATTATTTAAACTCCCTACTTTAATTATCGTATTAAACTTATTACCCAACTTATTATTCAGTCAAAATTTCACCTCAGATTACATTGCATTAGCTGTACCCGAGCATTGGTATGGTAAAATATACCATGTAGACCCAAGTACTAAAACAATAAGTCTACAACAAGTAGATAGTTTACGTCACGACTATTCTCTTTTAGATTCTTTTACTAACCTTGTTTCGAATGTAACAGTATATAGTGTAAAAGGAGAAGGTGAGCTAACCATTGTTGGTGCTGGTGTTTCTGTAAAAGGTGAAAACTACCAAGTTATCTATGATTTTTCACAAACTCAAACAGTAAAAAATAATGGAGAAAATTACCATTCTTTTTTGGTTGGGGTTAGCGTTAGAATGGTTGCTAAATTTAAAGCTTTAAAAGGAAAAGTAAACCTATCTAGTCCATTTGGTTTAGTAGCAAATATTGAAAAGATAAAAGGATCTTTAGAAGTACGTGTTAGTGGAATTGGCTCTAAAAAAATTAATGATTTAATTCCTACAACTTCTGATTTATCACCTTCATCAATTGCAACAGCATTACAGGCAGTAGCAACCATAAAATCTCATATTTATGACGATGAAACAATTATTACTCCACAACTTTTAGCCTACAGTAAAGTAAAACAGGAAATTAGCAATGAGCTAAACAGTAATCAATTTAATAAAAATAAAGACAACAAAAACGAAGTTAACAGCAAGTAATCTTTAACATACAAAGCTAACTAACAAACTCATTGATTTATTATAAGTTGAGGAGTTTTATATTCCCAAAAAGAAATTTTAATGATTCTTTATATATTTACCTAAAGTTCCTTTTATCCGGAACTATAACCCAATAAACGAGAACTTTGTTCTCTATATAACACGTTACCCAACATTAAAAAAAATGCGAACTGAAATTAAATATTTAGAACTGAAAAGTGGATTTTCCGGAAATGGTCCAGCATGGATTGGACTTGTTTCATTCTCAAAAAGCGGAAAGACAATTTATTTTGATGGTAAAGCATTTCAGAGAATGGGAAGTGTAAGAATTCAAGGAAATTTTATGGACATAGAATCTGGAAATGAATATTGGATTTCTGGAGTTAAAAAGGATTTATCTGACCGACATAAATTTGGTGGAGGAAAAGTATTTGTGGAAAAACGAATTTTGAGTGAGTATTTGAAAATTATTGACAAAACGGAATTGCCAAAAACCGACTTCGAATTGACTGAAGTTGATATTGAAATTCCAATTGGTCGAATTAATGAAATAGAAAACGAAAAATACGAAACGTCCGAATTTGGGGTAAATTTACATTTTAAAGAGCCTAATGAATTAAGTAATGCTGAAATTGAATATGTAATTGCGGAATTACTTAAAGAAGAAAAAAATGCGAGATTTAATAAAGGTCGGAGATTTACGAAAAAGAAAAGGCTTGAATTTGAGTCTGAATTAGAAAAACGTGGAATAAAAAACGTTGGGTAACAAAGAACTGTGGTAAAAAACAACTAATTTTTGTTTAATTTTTAACCAAAGTATTTCTGTAAGTCTCATCGTATATTAATCCTGATTTTGCAA